>CAUGKZ010000009.1 GCA_959600065.1 uncultured Kroppenstedtia sp.
GATGTTTTTCGGGAGATTACATTTACTTTACATTTGCGCCGAAAATCACTAATCCAGCGGTAGATCTCTTATAATAAATATATCAAAGGAGTATGGGAGGTGCCCCAGATGAACTCACCCGCAGTTGGCAAACCCTTTTGGTTGGGCATTTTCAACGCAGCGTGTTTGAGTGTCCCGCTGTGGTTGCTCTTGTATCTGTCCCTGCGTCTGATGTTCTAATGGGAGCCACATTCCATACCCATGCTTCAGATGCTTCTGTTCCCATTCCCATTCCATATAAACATTGCAAAAGGGTTGCCTATGTGGCAACCCCCTTTTTTTCCGTTCCATTTATCTGGCACCGCTTCCCGACAGAACCACCCAAACCGTGCGCCATAAAATTTTCATATCCAAGGCAAGGGACTGACTGCGGATATAGTACATATCCAACTGGAATTTTTCCTCTGGAGTTGACTCATACCCTCCGTTCACCTGTGCCCATCCCGTCAATCCCGGCTTCACTGATAAGCGCTGTTTGAAGCCCGGAATCTCCTGGGAAAACTTCTCGGTAAAGACATGGCGCTCCGGCCGAGGGCCAATCAGACTCATATCCCCTCGCAACACATTGATCAACTGGGGAACTTCATCAATCCGGGTCTTACGGATGAACTTTCCGACGCGTGTGACCCGGGGATCATTTTTGGCCGCCCATTGCGGTCCGTTTTTCTCCGCATCGGTCCGCATGGAACGCAACTTGTACACATGAAAGCGACTTCCATTCAGCCCCACCCGTTCCTGGGAATACAAAACAGGACCCCTGGATTCCAACCGGATCGCAAGTGCCGTCAGCACCAGCACCGGTAGAATGAAGATCAGTAGAGCAATGGAGAAGACCACTTCAAACCCTCTTTTAAGGAAGGGATAATATCCGGTTGCCGTATAAGGCGAACTCTCGGTTCGCGCCCTCAGATCGCTTTCGTAAGCCACCGCTTTGGAACGCATCCGCAAACCACTCCTACCGTATGATGATTCCATTGGGTCGGTTTATGGATGAAATATGTTACAGTTCTTTTACATCCGTTTCTGTCTGGTCGCTGAACGCCGTTCAATCTGTTACTCAGTATACTGCAGATGTCCCGATTTTACAATAGATCGGAACATCTATTTTACACAAAGATTACAGTTGTGTTACAGAACACCGTAAAAGTCCATAGTCCGTGCCAAACCGGTTTCCAAATCTATGGTCGGTTCCCAATTCAAAACGGACTTCACCCGATCAATGTTAAAGTAACTGTACTTAATGTCGCCGGGCCGGTTCGGTCCGTAGTTTACCGCTAGCTTGCGTCCGCTGATTTTTTCCATTGTTTGTACCAAATCATTGAGGGAGGTATTCACCCCAGTGCCGAGATTGAAAGTTTCTCCATCTCCCGCTTCCAATGCCGCCACATTGGCACGGGCGACATCCTCAACATAAATATAATCCCGAGTCTGCTCCCCGTCCCCATGGATCGTCAAGGGAAGCCCCCGCAACAGCCGATCGATAAAGATGGAAATGACGGCCCCTTCCCCATGGGGAACCTGCCGGATTCCGTACACATTGGCATACCTTAAAATCGTAAAAGAAAGTCCGTGCAAACGATGATAGGCCTGGATATATTCCTCAGGCGTTCCTTTGGAAATACCGTACGGGGCCAATGGCGACAATGGATGTTGTTCATCGATGGGCAAATATTGGGGATTACCATAGATGGCCGCCGATGAAGCATAGATGAATTTGGCCACCCCGTGGCGGCGACAACTTTCCAACAGGCGGATCGTACCCAGAATATTGGTTCGGGCATCTGCGAGGGGATCCTCAATGGAGCGGGTCACTTGGGATTGAGCGGCCTGATGGATCACCGCATCTGGTTGCTCCTCACCCACCACCTCGTCGATGTCTTCATCCTGAATGTTCAGCCGGTAAAAAGAACTCTCTGGCCTCAGAACTTCCTCTTCCCCGGTGGACAGATTATCCACCACCACCACCTGGTGCCCCTTTTCCAACAATTGATCTACGATATGGGAGCCGATAAAACCGGCTCCCCCTGTCACCAACACCTTCATATCTATGACTCCTTCTCTGTTGTAAAGGGGATTCCGCCCCTGTACGAAATCCTCCAGTGCTTCTAGTGGTTCCTCTATAGAAGAAACGGGATTCCCTCCGTTAAGGTTTTCTTCAGGAGGCAGGGGATCCATCCCAGCCCTCTTCACCCGGAGCGATTGATTTCTTCTATCGGCTTTGCACCGGGGTAGAGCAGGCTTTTCATCTCCCGCAACAGCTTTTTAGCCAATTTTCTCCGATCGCCAAAGCGCTCGATGTACCGTTGACCCTGTTCGGCTATCCGCTCTCGTTCCTCTGGGGACAGGGTCATCAATTTCTCGATCGCCTCAGCCAATCCTCGGGAATTCTCCGCACCAGAGAAGAGTCCTACCCCGTTTTCCTCCACAATCTGTCGGACCTCGCCGTCTACAGTGGTGATGACGGGTTTGCCTACATACAGATAGTCAAATAATTTATTGGGGCGGGCCCCTCTGAAAATCTCATGATCTGCGAGGGAGATCACTCCACAGTCGGCGGCATCGATATAATGGTAAATCTCCTCTTTGGGAACCGGATCCAGCAGGTACACATGATCCAGCCCCCGCTCTCTTTTCAGTTGCCGAAGCCGCTCCTTTTCTGGCCCATCACCGATCAGCACGATGGCACAACCTGTCGGCAGATCAAGAGCCGCCTGGACAACGTGTTCCAGTGCATTGGCCGGGCCGTGAGCACCAGCATAAAGGGCGACAAACCGATAGGATTCCACTCCCATCCGTCGCCGATATTCCCTTTTCTCCGATTTTCGGGGGTGCCAGGACCCCTGCACAATTCCGTTGGGGATCAAAGAGATTTTATGAGAGGGAATCCCTTTGGCGGCGATGAACTTGCGTTGATACTCCGTCAATACGATGATTTGATCCGCCCGCCGGTAAAGGAAGGATTCCAGGCGGGTCAGAGCCTTGATCACCAGGGGATTTCTCAGTCCATTCATCTGAATGAGAGTATCCGGCCACAGATCCCGCACTTCCAGGACGAAGGGACAACGTTTCACCTTGGACAACACCCACCCAGCCAAAGGGGTGAGCAGGTGGGGAGAGGAAGCCAATAGCAGATCCGGCCGCCTGCGGAAACATCCGACCAGCACGAATAGGAAGGAAAAGCTGATCATATTTAACACCCGCCGGAAATCATTCCTGGTATGGGGAAAAGACCACAACCACCGGAGACGAAAACCGGGGGTCTTCACTGAATCCCGTTCCGCTCTTCGGATCCTGCGCCGCCGGGTGTGATTGAAGGAAGAAAGCCACAGGGTCACCTCTGCCTGTTCTTCTGCCGCCCATTCCTGGGCCAGCTCATAATGCCGGGTAATCCCGCCCAGATGAGGGGGTGCCGCATAGTGATTGGCGATCCAGATACGCAATTGGACTTCACTCCCTTACAGCCCTTGATACAGCTGTATTAATTTCTTCTCCTCCACCTGCCAGTTATATACTTCTCGATGCGCCTGCCGTCCCTTGACTCCCATCCTTCTCCGCAGTTCATCGTTCCGAAGGATCTCAGCCACTTGAGCCGCTATTTCCTGTGGTTGAAGGGGATCCACTGTCCGGCCAGCCCCGCTCCCCTCCACAATCTCCCGCCACAGAGGAAAGCGGGTGGCGATCACAGGCAAGCCTGCCGCCATATATTCAAACATTTTGATGGGAAGCGATTCCCGATAGTTTTCCACGGGATGAAGACAGACCAAACCCACTTTCCCTTTCCCCAGCCACTGTTGCACCTCGGTATAGGGAATCTTTCCATGGAGGGTGACCCCCTTCTGGCGCAGGAACTTTTCCTCCCGATCCTCTGGCCGGATATGTTGCAAAGGGCCGATCAGATGAAGCTCCGCCTCCAACTCCTGAGGCAGGTGATCCATCATCTCGATCATCTCCCGATACCCCCGTAAGTAGGAGATCCCGCCGATATACAAGATCCGGTTTTTCTCATCCTCTCCGCTGGCTGGTGGTGGATCCAAGGGCAGGGGATAGTTCTTTACCACCACCACTTGCGGACCCGAGGAAAAATTGCGGGCGATCGGCTCTGTCGCGGTCACTACCGCCGACAGGCGCCGAGCCATCCCTTTCTCCAGGAGATCGGCGATCCTAGAGAGGGGCTTGCGTAGCCACTTTGGAATCCACGGTTTGGTATGGATCTGTTTAGGAAGATCCTCATGGGCGTCGTAAATGACTGGAGCTCCTGTCCACCAGCGGAGAAGAACCCCCCACGGCAACAGCTCGGGATCGTGAAAGTGAAATCGATCCGCCCCGCTGGAGCGCGCCCGCTGGAAAAGGCGCCATCCACTCAGCAGTCTAGCGACTCTGCTTTTGGGAGGAGGGAGGCCGATGAGGGTCACTCCCTGTTCCTCCCGTCGCTCAAAATCAGCCCGCGCATGCAATTCCACCTGGTATCCCGACCGGGCCAGGGAGACGGCCTCCTTGTAAAACACCCGGGAGTCATCACAGCTGTGGACCGAGCTGAAGATCATCACCTTTTTCATGTGGCCACCCTCCCCCTAGACGAACTCCTCTCTTCCCCTCGGCTTCCCACCGCCACAACAGCTAGTGCAAACCCGAGGACGACCCACATCGGAGTGAAATGGATCGCCGTGCTGGGAGCCATCCCGCCAAAGAAATAGCCGATCAGAGCGATCAAGCTGGAGGTGGCCCCCCAGCGGATCCAGGGGGAAAGATGCCTTTGCTCATTCACCTGGGCCAATCGCCACAGCCGGTATAGGAGCAGGAAGTACAGTGCCATATAAGGGATAAAGATGACCACCCCGAAATTGACCAGCACCTCCGCCCACCAGTTGTGGATATTGGTCTTGTCCACCCCAGGCATTGCCTGCATGTAATACTCAAGATTTCCCGCCCCCACACCCAAGTAGTGGCTCTGATGGAGCAAGCGCAGACCCTGGATGATTAGTGCCTTGCGCGTATGAATGCTCTGATCCCCGGAAGCCGCCGCATTCTCCTCCTCTTCTTCTTGGAAGTTCCAACCTTGGAGATCCTGTATCGCCCCCAAGGTGGAACCCAGCTTCTCACGGGTGGGTTGGACCAGAAGGAGAGAGGTCAACTGCTGAACCAGCAAGATCGCCAACAGTATCAACCCGACTCCCTGGAGTAGACGGGTCCGGTTGAATTTCCATCGTTCTACAGTGAAGGGAATCAGCAACCCCCACACCAAAGCCATCAAAGGAAGGACCAACCCGCTGTTGCTACGAGAACCTGTCATGAAGAGACAAACCAGGGCGATTACTCCCGTCCCGTAGATCACGCCCTTGTACCACCGGCTGAGCGGGAGCATATACAGAGCCGTCACCAAAAAGGGCAGGCCAAGGGTAATCGCTGTAGCAAAATCGTTTTGGTTGGTAAAAAAAGAAGTGGGATAAGGTTGATTCTCCCCAGAGTACCGGGACACAGGAAGATGCCATGCAGTAAGTGATTCAAGCCACCCGAAGATCACTAGGACAAAAAATACGCCGAACAGGATCCGAGAAGTACACCGAATACTGCCTGGACTGTGGATAAAATAAGGAAAGGAGAGGCACAAGAGCAACATCATTATCAAAAAGGAGGTGTACCTCAAACCCAATTCCCAGTGACCAGCCCAAAACAGGGAAAGGACTCCGTAGATCGCCCAGCAAGCGAAAAAGGCGACGTACCACCGCACTGGAATCCACGGGGATGATTCCAAAGAATGATGGCGAACTCGGTGAATAATCCATCCTCCCACCAACAAAAGGAGGAGCACCCGGAAACCAGTCATTCTGAAGCCAGGAAAAATCGTCACTCCCAGAGTCGGCCCCAGTACGGCACAGATCACCATCAGGTGAAAGAGCCGGTTCAGCTGTCTTTGTCCCGTCATCCACAGGAAGCTCATCTATCAACACTCACCTTTTTCCAAGGAGGTTAGGCAACCGTTCACGCAGGAAGGTGATAGAACTTTTGTTGAACACACCCGTCGCAAATACTGCCACCACCATCACCGCCAAAGCGACGAGATAAACCATCCATAAACCGCTCCAACCCTGCACCTGAGCGAAGGTGATCGCAGAAAGGACTGCCAGGTAAATCCCGAAATAGGTCATCATGGACCGCATCCGGAAATCCACGGGGTAGACCTTCTGCCCTTTCCGATAGACGGAGAGGAAAGCATAGAGATAAGTGACCACGTTCATAGCCGCCGTTCCCCAAGGGCCGATCAACGGAATCAGGATCGCATTGCCCGCCAAATAGACGATGGCGGCCACCAAAAAGGTTTTCGAGATTTCCTTGGTCTTTTTTTGAATCAACAGGCCGACCCCGACGATCAGGTGCATGGTGTTGAGCACGGTGCCTGTAGCCAGCATCCAGACATAGGGGTAGGCACCAAAGTATTCTGCTTTACCGGCTACCAACTGGATCAGCGGTTCGATAAAGAATGTGAGGAACAGGATGAAGAAAGTGGCTAACACCAGGAAACCCCGTCCCAGCAAACTGTAGATCTGTTGAGCATCCTCCCGGTCTTTAATGGAGACGGAGAAAGGACGCCAAGCCAGTTGAAAGGCAGTCGTCAGAAGGGCGATCATACTGGCAAAGCGCAAAGCCAGTCCGAACACCCCTGCGGCTTCAGGAGAGACCATGTGATAAATCATGGGACGGCTGACGGCGTTCATCACCCAGAAGGCAAGCAGAGCCGGCAACAGAGGCACCCCATAGACCAATAGATCCTTAATATGCCGTTTTTCCATTGACAGGGTGAATTTACCCCGGTAATGCCAGAGCAAGACAGCAGCCACCACCGCCTGGGCCACGATCTGTCCGTAAAAAATCCCCATGACACCCAGTTTCTCCACCACGACAAAGTAGACGCTGGCCAGGGAGGAGCCGATCACAAAGCTCATACTGCCGATATTAAAGGTCCATACTTGTCGGCTGTAGCGTGCATAAGCCAGAATCTGCTGGATAATCACATTGAAGACGATCACCAATACCGCCATCGTCAACAAGTGTGGATATCCTTCCGGTTTATCATACAGCAGAAGGGATGTAGGCTCGCTGATGAAATAGAAACTCAACAGAAAGACCAAACTGATCAGCGTCGGAAACATGACCGCCGCTGTAAAATAGCCGTTCCGATCTTTTTCATCCTTGGCCGCAAAATAATAATAGGCAAAAGCGGTGTCAGTACCCAGTATGCACAAATAAGTGAGAACCATGGAAATGGTGTTGGTCTGATCCCAATCCGCAAACTCCGAGCTGAGGAGTTGT
Source organism: uncultured Kroppenstedtia sp. (assembly GCA_959600065.1). Classification (GTDB taxonomy): domain Bacteria; phylum Bacillota; class Bacilli; order Thermoactinomycetales; family DSM-45169; genus Kroppenstedtia; species Kroppenstedtia sanguinis. The sequence continues at coordinate 7,348 of CAUGKZ010000009.1, forward strand.
CGGGTATAGACCGGGACCAACAGAAAACTAACAATCTTGTTTCCCATCAACGCAAATAAAAAAGCGGTGGAATCGGAAAACAGTTGTTTGATCTTGTTTAGCATAACCCCTTTACCTCTCTCTAACTTCCGCGCATCTCTCCCTCAGGAACCCGGCGCAATGGTCTCGCCGGCACCCCGGCATAAACCATGGCCGCTTCTGTATCCCGGTTGACCACCGCCCCCGCAGCGATGAAACTTTCCTCTGCGACGACTACACCAGGGAGGAGGATCGCCCCGCCTCCGACCCGGGCCCCCCGCTTCACCGTGGGCCCTTTCAACTGCCGGAAGCGTTCCTTAGTTCGCCCCATGTAGTTATCGTTGGTTGTAATCACCCCAGGAGCGATGAAGACCTGCTCTTCCAACCGGGAGTGAGCAGTGATATACGCGTTGGTCTGAATTTTTGTGTAGGAACCGATTTCCACCCGGTTTTCCACGGCAACCCCGCGGCCGATGAGGACACGGTCGCCGATAAGGCATTGCTCACGGACAAAAGCCTGATCCGCCACCAGAACTTCCGCGCCCAGCTGGCTACCCCGATACAAAACAGCATGAGTCCCAATGGTGCATCCCTCTCCCAAAGACAAAGGGGAAAGAGCGGCATCTACCTGAACGGTGCTGGTTGAGGCGGGCCGAGGCCAGCGTCCGATCACCGCCTGATCGGCAATCGTCGTCCCGGCCCCGATGATCGTATCCGCGTGGATGGTCACATAGTTTCCGACGGTGACATTATCGCCCAAAACGGCTCCTTCTTCAATCACGGTAAAAGGACCTATTTTTACTCCGTTCCCAAGCCGGGCCTCTGGATGGATCCAATTATCCACACTCCCCACTCCTTTCGTATTAAATCCTTTCATAGTCTCCTCGGATCTGCTGTACATCTTTCAATCCATTGCGGGTATCAAAAATCAGTTTGGCTTTTTTTCCGATCAAAGAATAGTCATAGGCACTGTGGTCTGTCGTGATCACAGTGAGATCCGCTTCTTCCAACAGTTCAGCAGTCAAAGGTTGACTCTCATAGACTTGGCCGTCCAGATCAAAAGAGGAGATATGAGGATCATTCACCTGGACATAGGCCCCCTGCTTTACCAGTTGCCGGAGAATTTCGATGGCAGGGGACTCCCGCATGTCATCGATATCTCGCTTATAGGCGACACCTAAGAGAAGTACGGTGGAGCCTTTCAGCGGCTTTCCGTGGCGGCTCAACATCTTCATGACCCGCTCCACTACAAAATCCGGCATATAGTTATTGATTTCACCTGCCAGTTCAATCAGACGTGTGTGGTATTTGTATTCTCTGGCTTTCCAGGTCAGATAATAGGGATCGATGGGAATACAGTGCCCCCCGAGACCTGGGCCTGGATAAAAGGCCATAAATCCGTAAGGTTTGGTCTTAGCCGCCTCCACCACTTCCCAGTAATCGATGCCCATTTTATTGCACAGGATCGACATCTCATTGGCGAGGGCGATGTTGAGATTACGGAAAGTGTTTTCCAAGATTTTTTCCATCTCAGCCACTGCCGGACCGGAGACCTCAAACACTTCCCCTTCGAGCACATTTCGGTAGAGGGCAGCTGCCGTCCGAGTGCAGTCTTGGGTGATTCCTCCCACCACTTTGGGAGTGTTTTTCGTGTGATAGATTTTATTTCCGGGATCGACCCGTTCCGGAGAAAAAGCCAGGTAAAAATCCCGGCCCACCTTCAAGCCGCTCTCCTCCAGGATCGGTAGCACCACTTCCTCTGTCGTGCCAGGATAGGTGGTACTCTCCAGAACCACCAGCATCCCAGGATGGAGTCGTCTGGCGATCTCCCGTGCTGATCCTTCCACATAAGAAGTGTCCGGCTGTTGGTAACGGTCCAGAGGCGTCGGGACACAGATGGAGACCGCATCCACCTGGGCGATGTCGGAGTAATCCCCCGTTGCACATAGCTGTCCCGTAGCCACGAGGCTGGCCAGTTCTTCATCTACCACATCCCCGATGTAATTGATCCCCTGGTTCACCATCTCCACTCGCTTCGACTGGATATCAAACCCGATCACCCGGTAGCCCGCCTTCGCCTTTTCCACTGCCAGTGGTAAACCGACATAGCCGAGACCGACTACTCCGATCACCGCTTCCTTCCGATAGATCCGATCCAGCACCTGTTCGATGTGCATCCCTTCCCCTCCCTCCATTCATCCCAGAAAAAAGTCTTTGATCGCTGCGATCACTCGATTCTGGCCCGCCTCACTGAGCTCCGGATCGAGGGGCAATGCCATCGCCTGCCGAGAGACCTCCTCCGCCACAGGCAAATCCCCTTCCCGGTATCCCAAGTCCTGGTATACCTCCTGAAGATGAAGCGGAACTGGATAGTAAGCGGCAACGGCGATCTCCCGTCTCCGCAGATGCTCCATCAATTCTTCTCTCTGCCGGGTTTGGATGATGTAAAGATGGTAAATCGATTTCCGATCTGCTGGGACCACAGGGGGAACCACCGGCAGATCGACCAAGGATTGATCATAGATGCGTGCCTTCTCCCGCCGCGCCTCATTCCAGGCTTCCAAGTGGCGAAGTTTCACCCGGAGAGCTGCCGCCTGCAATTCATCTAGACGGCTGTTGTAGCCGATGTCGATATGATGATATTTGGATTGGGGACCGCGGCCGTGAACCCGAAGGCTACGCAACTTTTCCGCCAATCTTTCATCATCGGTAACCACCATTCCCCCGTCCCCGTAGCCGCCGAGATTTTTGGTGGGGAAAAAGGAGTAGGTGGCTGCATCACCGAAGGAACCCACTCTCCGTCCTCTGTATTCCGCTCCGATAGCTTGGGCGGCATCCTCAAGCACTTTGAGCCCCCGATCCTTTGCAAAAGCTGTCACTTCCTCCAGATCCACCGGTTGACCGAAGAGATGAACCGGAAGGATCGCTCGGGTCCGGGAAGTATATTTTTGTTCCAGCTGATGGACATCCAGATTATACGTATCAGGGTCGATATCGACGAAAACCGGTCTCGCACCCAACCGAGAGATCACCTCTGCAGTGGCAAAAAAAGTGAAGGGAGTGGTGATCACTTCATCCCCCGGACCAATTCCCCAGGCATCCAGAGTCAAGAGCAGAGCATCCGTTCCGTTAGCCACCCCCACTCCATGACGGGTGCCGCTGAAGGCGGCCACTTCCTTCTCCAGAGCTGTAACCTCAGGCCCCAGGATATAACGTCCGCTCTCCAACACCCGCTCCATCGCCTCTTGAATCTCCCCGCCGATCCTCCGGTACTGGCTTGCCAGATCTAATAAGGGCGTCCGATTCAATTCGTATCCCCCCTTGTTCCCGTTGAAAAAGGATGTGTCCCCGCTTCCCCCTGCATCTCCTCGAGGCGGACCGGTCGGCGGGATGTCGCCGCCTGTTGACAAGCGAGCACCAGCTGAAGTGCTCTTCTGCCATCATCTCCGGTCACCGGAGGCTGTCCTCCAGATCGGATGACCGCGGTCATCCTTTCAATCAAGCATTGATGCCCTGGAACCCCCCAAGGGTCTTCCTCCACCTGTTGGATCACCTGGTCCGCACTCTCTTCGCTCAGATCGGCAAACTTCCAAGTGCGAATCGCGTGGGCTGTTCGCCCTCCCACCACCGCTGTTCCTTTCTCCCCAAACAGGGACAGAGATTCCTCTAGGTTGTTGGGATAAATCGTGACTGCTGCCTCGATCACACCGAGTGCCCCGTTTCTGAATTTGAGGATAGATACGGATGTATCTTCGGTTTCGATCCGCCGGAGGCGGGTGGCTTGATAAGAAGCCACCTCCTCCACCTCTCCCATCAACCACAGGAGAAGATCCAGGTTGTGGATGCCTTGATTCATCAACACGCCCCCATCCATCTGGCGCGTGCCTCTCCAAAGGGCTTGGTCATAATAGGCTTGATTCCGATTCCAGCGGAGGGTGGCATTGACATGACTAAAGGTGCCGAAGGCGCCAGACTCCACTCGTTCCTTCAGCCGGCGCATGGCCGGTCGGAAACGGTTCGGATGGACTACACATAGCTGAACCTGGTTTTCTCTGCAGACTTCGATCATTCGGTCAGCGTCCTCCAGAGTGAGTGCCATCGGTTTTTCCACCACTACATGTTTACCAGCAGTTGCCGCTTGAATCGTCAGGTCCTTGTGCGTACCACTGGGTGTGCAGATATTAACCACATCTAGACCCGGATGTGTCAACATCTGCTCCACATCGGTATATGCAGTCACTTCTTCACCCCTAAATGGCTGCAGACGGTCCAGATCCCGATCGCAAACCGCAACCAACCGCGCCCCCTCCACGGCTTGAATCGCCGCCACGTGCTTCTGGGCAATATGTCCGCATCCGATGATACCGTAATGGATCAATGATGCCCCCTCCTTTTCTGAATGGTTACGCCCGTCCAAAGACGGGCACGGTGGGCGATCTGCCTTTATTACAGGTATGTTACAATGACAGCCTCAATGTAACACAGTTGAAATATATTTGGAATCTATATAGGCGAACCTTTAAGAAATCTTAGTCATTTCTTTTCGAACTCTTATCTAACAATTGATCGTACAGTTTGACCATCCGTTCCGCATTTTTCTGCCAAGTGTGGGAGCCGGATTCCGCGTAAGCCCGTTCCCCCATATCGTGGGCAAGACCTTCATCATCCATCAACAGAATCCTCAGATAGTGAACCAAGTCTTCTGGATCTTTCGGTTTGGCCAAAAATCCCGTCTTCCGGTGCTGAAGGATTTCGGAGACCCCTCCGACATCCGTCGCCACCACCGGCTTTCCACACCCCATGGCTTCTAGGAGAATGGAGGGCAGCCCCTCGCTGAGACTAGATAAAGCCACTACATCGCTGCTGTTGACCCACCAGGGAATTTCATCGTGGGGTCTCCTCCCTGTGAAATGTATCCGTCCTTCGATACCCTTCTCCCGGGATCTTTTTTTCAATGGTCCACGTAGGGGGCCGTCCCCAACCAAATACAGGTGGAATTCGGGATGCTGATCCGCCACGATCGCAAAAGCATCAATCAGGTATTCAATCCCCTTCACCTTATAGAGGTTGCCCACATAGAGAATGATTTTTTCCTGTTCTGGAAGCTGAAGATGTTCTCTTGCCACTTTTTGAGAGCGGGGATAGAAGCGCTTCGGATCAAATCCGTTGTAGATCGTGGTCGCTTCCACCCCTGCCACCAGCCTTTGGGCATCCCGTTTCAATCCGTTACTCACCGCCACAATATGATCACAGCTTCTGAGAGCCACTTCCGTACGTTCCAGTACTCCCTTACTCCGGAAGGGATACAGGCGGATGTCTGATCCATGAATCGTACTAACCACCGGAAACTAATACACCTTTTTCAACAAAGTTCCGGCATAACCATCGGGAAATATGGTGTGACAATGGATCAGATCAAATGCAAAGGACTCTTTCAGTTGCTGAATTTCACGAACCAAGGCTTGATAATATAAATATCCAAAAGCCTGGAAAAACAGACCGCCTGGGAACATCCGGGCCGGCACATAATGAATCGGAATCCCATCCATCACGGCCTTTCGTGGGAACCGGGTGTACACCCTCCATTTGGGATAGAGAGGAAACCGGGGAATGGGGGAAACCACCTGAATGTCCAACCCCATCTGTTTCATCGCTTTCACTTGGTTGTGAACAAAAACCCCCGACATCGGATTGGCCGGGTTGGGATACATATGGGAAATAACCAGTATCTTCAGGCTCATGGTGTTGTTGTCTTCCTTTCTCCCGCGCTCCCTATCGCCGGAGCCAGACTGATGACAGGCTCAGGTGGAGGGATCCGCGACTACTGTTGACATCCTCCGCTCTTTCCCAGCGACTCCACGATCCGGTCTGCTGTATAGCCATCCCCAAAAACAGGAGCCACCTGAGTGAAATCCACATGAAAAGTTTCCACATATTCGATTATTTTCCTCTTATTTGCCCCGACAAGGACGTTGGCTTTTTGTTCCACCGTCTCTGTCCATTCCGTTTCATCTCGCATCGTGATACAGGGAACTTGTAGGAGAAAGGCTTCTTTTTGCACTCCGCCGGAGTCGGTTAAGATTTTGGCAGCATTCATTTCAAGGTGGAGCATATCCAAATAACCTACAGGCTCAATCACTTTTAAGCGGGGATTGGTCAAGTTGACTCCCTGTTTCTGCATTCGGTTGCGCGTCCGTGGATGCAACGGCAGGATCATCGGGGATTCCAGTTCGTTTAAAGCCGACAGGATTTCCTCCAACCGATCGGGGTGATCCGTGTTTTCTGCACGGTGCAGAGTCACGAGGAGATAAGTCCCCGGCTCCATCCCCAGCTCCTCCAGGATGCGACGGTCATTGGCAAGTTCCCGATTAAACCGAAGCGCATCCACCATCACATCCCCCACATGAACCACCCCCCGGCGAATCCCTTCTGCAGCCAGATGTTGAACTGCCGTCTCCGTGGGGCAATACAGAAGCTCAGCCATATGATCTGTCAAGACACGGTTAATCTCTTCGGGCATCTGTCGATTAAAGCTACGAAGCCCGGCCTCCACATGGGCGACGGGAATATGGAGCTTAGCAGCGGCCAGGGCCCCTGCCAGCGTCGTATTGGTGTCTCCGTAAACCAATACCCAGTCCGGTCGTTCCTGAATCAAGACCTGTTCCAATCTGGACAACATTTCTCCGGTCTGGGCCCCATGGCTTTTGGAGCCCACTTCCAGATGATAATCTGGCCGGGGAATCTTAAGTTCTTCAAAGAAGACCTCGGACATTGTCGTATCATAATGCTGGCCGGTATGGACCAAAATTTCTGTTTCCTGTCGCCTGAGACATCTGGAGACTGGAGCCGCCTTGATAAACTGCGGACGTGCTCCCACCACCGTGACTACTTTCATGATTCTCACTCCTTACAGGGATCCCTGATTTTCGGATTCTCTGCGTGGGAAGTCCCTCTGTTGGGGAAACGGCATTATCCGGTCCCTTGTTCCAGTATTTACACGTTCTTTATTTATCTTTTTAAAAAAGACCCCT
>CAUGKZ010000010.1 GCA_959600065.1 uncultured Kroppenstedtia sp.
GCGGAAAGCGACCCTGGCGAGACTTGTGCCCTATGGGTGCAAAGGTTCTTCACCGCCCCACCATCCCGACCTGATTTCCTACCTAACATATGGTGAATCAACAGGTGCCTGCTTGTTTGAATATTGCATCAAATATTTTTAAATAAAACCGCCTCACACTGGCGGAATCATAACAAATTACTCCAACAGTCCATCGCCATGGTCTCTGTTTTGCTCCTCCATCTGCTGAATCAACGGTTCTACTTCGTCCCAGCTCGTGATACGAGGCAGTCCACCCCGATAGTTTCGGTTATAGGCCGCATCCATCACCACCGTCGGAATCCCCGCCGCCACCAGTCGGTCCAAATGTTGCGGCGCATCTTCAAAAAAGAGCTCCACGCCAAGTTTTTGGGCCACCTTTGCTTTATCCTGTGAACCCATAAACAGGTTTTCCCCATCATACGGGAACTTGTATTTACGAAGCCAATCCTTCGTCACCTGGGTGATTTCCGGAAGCCCGGGACGAGCAGTGATAAAATAGATGTCATGCCCTTTTTCCTTCAGATCACGAAGGACAGAAGCTGCATTCTCCATAGGAACCCCCAGGGCGTAGATTCGGGCTTCCAATTTTCGCCACAACCTTCTGCCCTCTTTCCGGTTCAGGCCATAGGCCCGATCCAACTGAAACTCCTTAATATCCTCATAACGGACGGAGCGGTCCAGTTCTTCGTTAAAACAGTGAACTGCCGCCTCTTGTGTCCTTTTGATCGTTCCGTCAATATCCACACCAAGTTTCATGATCAACATCCTTCAAACATTTCTGTGGACGATTGCCTTCATTAGTATCCAAGATCCAGCAAGATTTAAACAGATATAAAAAAGGAGAGCCCCATTATGCCGTGGCTCCCTAAGTTTTGAACCTGCTCATGGCAGGTGGGTGCCCTGCATCCACGTTAACAAGTCCCGTGAAGGGCATTTGCGCTCACAGATGACGCAGGCTCCCGCATAAAAGGTGTTGGCTCAAAACTGTCGGTGGTTCACGAACATCTCAGGGCTCTTTTGTGTTCTTATATTAACACATGGATCGGCTCTTTATCAAGCCGTAGTTCGACCTATTTCTCTCCGGTGGGTAGTTGCGGGGTGATATGAAGCTCATCCAATTGATGTTGTGAAACCGGTGCCGGGGCCCCCGTCATGAGACAAGTGGCGCTGGCGGTCTTGGGGAAAGCGATCGTATCCCGCAGGTTACTCCGCCCCGCCAACAGCATCACCAGACGATCCAAGCCGAAGGCGATTCCCCCATGGGGCGGCGCTCCGTACTCAAATGCCTCCAACAGATAGCCAAACTGCTCCTTCGCCTCTTCCATGGTGAAACCCAAGGCTTTAAACATCATTTCCTGGATCTCGCGACGATGGATGCGTCGACTGCCTCCACCTACTTCATACCCATTCAACACCATATCATAAGCTTTGGCTCGCACTTGGGAGGGATCACTCTTCAACAGCGGGATATCCTCATCCACCGGACTGGTGAAGGGATGGTGTTCCGCATAATAGCGACCCTCTTCCTCATCGTATGAGAGTAAGGGGAAGTGGGTCACCCAAGCGAACTTGTAAACCCCGGACGGAATCCGATCCAGCTCCTTGGCCAAGCGGATCCGCAGTTCTCCCAGCACCTCATTCACCACCTGGGGACGATCAGCAACAAACAGGAGAAGATCCCCCATCTCCGCTTCTGTCGCCTTCATGATGGACTGCCATTCGCTGTCCGAGAGAAATTTAGCCACCGGCCCCTTAATCCCCTCTCCCCGAAGGCTGAGCCAGGCTAATCCCTTGGCTCCCAACTGCTGGGCGACTTCACCCCAGGAATCGATGACTTTGCGGCTCCAGTCCGCCTTCCCTTTCACATTAATCGCCTTGACCCGTCCGCCCTGGGCCACGGTAGAGGCGAATACCTTAAAGGAGCTCTCTTTGACCGTCTCCGACAGGTCCACCAGTTCCATACCGAAACGAAGGTCTGGACGGTCACTGCCAAACCGTTCCATCGCCTCCTGGTACGGAATCCGACGAAAAGGAAGTTCCACTTCGACATCGATCGTTTCCCGGAACAACCGGGCCACCATCTCTTCCATCATTGTCATCAAATCATCCGTCTCCAAAAAGGAAGCCTCGATATCGATCTGAGTAAATTCCGGCTGGCGATCCGCCCGCAGATCCTCATCCCGGAAACAGCGGACGATTTGGAAGTAGCGCTCCATACCTGAGACCATCAGCAGTTGTTTGAAGATCTGCGGAGATTGGGGCAAAGCGTAAAACTCCCCTTCGTGCACCCGACTCGGCACCAGATAATCTCGAGCCCCTTCTGGGCTGCTCTTGGTCAACATCGGAGTCTCCACTTCGATAAATCCCTGTTCATCGAGAAACCTGCGCACGATCTGCATCGCCCGATGTCTGAGGAGCAACGTCTCTTGCATCACCGGACGGCGCAGATCCAGATACCGATACTTCAACCGCGTGGTCTCCTCCACTTCCGTAGCATCGGCCACTGTAAAGGGCGGCGTTTTGGAAGCGTTCAGAATTTCCACTTCCTGTGCCAGCACCTCGATTTCCCCGGTCTGCATTTTGCGGTTAATCGTCTCTTTGGATCGGGCTACCACTTTCCCTTGCACCGCCAGCACATATTCGCTCCGGACCTTGTCAGCGATCTTTGCCGCTTGGGGGGAAACTTCCGGATTGATCACCACCTGAACTGCTCCGGAACGATCTCTCAGATCCAGGAAAATCAGGCCCCCCAGGTTCCTCCACTTGCGGACCCAGCCGTTGAGCGTGACCGTCGCGCCCACCTGTTCCTTGGTTAACCGCCCGCAATCATGGTTCTTGAAACTGGACTCCATGGGTGTCCCTCTCTTCTCAAGCTATCTTCTGGTACATGCACGAATATGATCCGTCAATTGATCCAGCTGGATCGTCTCCTGTTCACCGGTGGCCAGGTTTTTAACCACGATCCGGTCCGCCTCCAGTTCATTCTCCCCCAAGATGGCCACATAAGCGGCACCGGAGCGATCTGCAGCTTTCAGCTGGGCTTTGAGCTTGCGATCCAAGTAGTCCCGTTCAGCGGAGAGACCCGCCTGCCGGAGATCCTTCAACAGGGAGACGCCCCGTTTTTTGCTTGCGGCACCCAACGTGATGAGGAAGCAGTCCACTCCCCTACGGATCGGGAGATTCACCTCTTGTTGCCTCAAGGCCAAGATCACCCGCTCCAAGCCAAGACCAAAGCCGATTCCCGGCATGTCAGCCGGTCCTCCCACTTCTTCCACCAGGCCATTGTAACGGCCACCTCCACCTAGCGAGCCCCCCTCTGCCTCTTCCAGCACGTATTCAAAAGCAGTCTGGGTATAATAGTCCAACCCGCGCACCAGCCGGGGATTAACTTCATAGGGAACTCCCAGGAGATCAAGATTTTCTTTCACTGTCTCAAAGTGAGGGGCACAATCCTCGCAGAGGAATTGGATCATTTTCGGAGCCTCCTCAATCAGCCGGTTGCAAGACTCCTTTTTGCAATCCAACACCCGCATCGGATTCCGTTCCAGCCGGGACTGACAATCTTTGCAAAGCTCCTCCCGATGGGGGGTGAGAAACTTCACCAGCGCCTCCCGATGAACCGGCCGGCAGCGGTGACAACCGACACTATTCACTTCCACCCGCACCTTCTTCAAACCCACCGCAGTGTAAAACCGGTAACCCAGATCTATAATCTCCGCATCCAGCTCGGGTTCCCGCGTCCCGAATACTTCCACGCCGAACTGATGAAATTGCCGCTGTCGGCCGGCTTGGGGACGTTCATACCGAAACATGGGTCCCAGGTAATATAGCTTGGTCGGTTGCGGGCCGGCATACATCTTGTTTTCCACAAAGGAGCGGACGACAGATGCGGTCCCTTCCGGTCGCAAGGTGAGACTGCGTCCCCCCCGATCTTCAAATGTGTACATTTCTTTCTCTACGATATCCGTGGTTTCCCCCACCCCGCGCTGAAACAGCTCCGTCTGTTCAAACATCGGGGTGCGGATTTCGGAAAAGTGATAGAGACGGCAGAGCTCCCGAGCCTTCTCTTCCATGTACTGCCACTTCTCCACTTCACCAGGTAATAAGTCCGACGTTCCACGGGGGATCCGATAGTTCACTTTCTCCCGCCTCCTTTAAATGGATATAAAAAATCTCCCGCCACTGACTTACTGTCAGGGACGAGAGATTGGTTCACATTTTCCCGCGGTGCCACCCTTTTTTGGAAATGGATTTCCACTCCATTTCCCACTCAGGCCAGGTATCGTCTGGCAGACGTCCAGATCTACCAACCCCATGGGGTCTTCGGTCCAGAGCCTCCAGGTGTCTTTCTCCGGGGCGAGACGGAGGAGCGCTTGCAGCCGGTTGACGCTCCCTCTCTGGCTGCCCGATTCCCGGGTACTTTTCCCATCATCGGCGGATTCAGCTCAAATTGTTGTATAAGATAGCATTCTACGGGATGGTTAGACAAAAGTCAAGATTTTTGTAAGAAACGACACAAATACGCCGGATTCACATCACATTCCGACGCCAAAATTCTGGCGCGTCTAATCACTCCATGTCAACCACAGCGAGATTTTGTTATGTAACAATCCAGAGACAACTTCGCCTAAATTTAAAATTGTTGTATCACAGATGTTTACTTTTCATATTCTGTTATAGTATAATGACATCAACCTGATCGGGAGGGATTCCCATGCACACCAACCCTCAACCACAGGACATGTGTCCGGTTTGTGGGAGTACCATTGAGGATAACCGTGATGTGGCATTGAATGAATGTTGCTCCAACCATTGGGTGAAGCAACAGATCGACAACTGCTACTGTTGAGGAGTACTTTCCGACACTCATTCCTTTTCCTGTGATCCACTTTGAGGCCTCCATCTGTGAGGCTTTTTTTGTTTTATAACAGAAGGGAAACATTCAGACGGGCATAATTCTGATCCGCATACTTGATGGCCAAAAAAATCCTTCCTTTTCCCCAGATCCGGCCCACCTCCCTCACATCCGCCTCCCCCGTTGCCAATGGTGCTGTTTGGCGCTTCCCTTTACTATTACTTTGAAAACAAACAAAGCATTTTTCAGGTATTGGCGGAGCAGGTAGCGAAAGAAACACTATCATCCACCAGCAAGGAAGGGGACTGGAAAGAACAACTGAAGCAATTTGCAGTCAATCTGCAGAGCTGCTTAAAGAAACGCCCCTATTCTGCTCAACTTTTAATGCAGACGGTACCGCTGGAACAACATTATCTCAGTCTCATCAATTTTTTACTAAACATTATGGATCAAGTGCCAATCAGTGATAAGAAAAAGTCTTCTTCTGCTGTATGTCTATTAAACTATGTGATTTCATTTGAGTTGGATCGAAATGAGCGGGATAAAATCAATAAAAGAATGGAGAAGAAAGGACAGGATGTTCAGGAATTATTCCGACAGTCCATTGACAGCTTACAAAGTGAGAATAAGAATGTTCTGCAACGGATTTACCAAGAACAACTTCTTAGCGGAATGGGTTCTGATCAAATGTTTCAAATTGGACTAGCCATATTGATTTTAGGGATCGAACAATTAGCCAAGGAATAAATTAAGAAATCCTAGAGAATGCAAGTGATTCAAGAGGGTTTAAAAGATTTCTCAGTGGGGGAATCATCACGAATAATCAACCTAAAGAAATGAGGATTGCTGTCTATATCTTTTCCTGGAAGTGGTAGATTACAAAAGGCGAGCGAAAAAAAACAGCCCTCTAGGGTTAGGATGGAAGTGAGCGTCGTTCGATATCCCCCTTGTGGGGAATTGTAACCGAAAAATTCTGAAGAGTCATTTACAAATGTGCGTTCTATGTTAAACTAAGCATAGTTGCTCTTTGAAAAGTGGATGCATATGGGGTTGTGCAAGCCTATTTTCTTGCATGTAGCCTTCATGGCTGGAATGAAATGTGAAAACCAAGCAGTCATTCAGCCTATGACATGGTACCTAAACTCTGTTTGAACCGTGGGGGCATACAGGCTTCCCTTGGTTCATCTCTCCAGGTTACTAGGGATTACCCAAGCGACCATCGGTACGTGCCTGTGGTGAATCCCACTCTTCAGGCGTGTGGAGTGTCAATGGGTCAACCTCGATTACATCCGGGCAGGGGCTGTTGATTAACCAGGAAATGGGCGGGAGAAACAAAATTGACCTTTCGCTCTTCCCATTGCCCCCATCACAAAATATTGCTTGAAGGGACGGGGATGGTGGGACGGCTCCGATCTCTTGCAAAGAACGCATAGCGAGACCCGGGAGCGGAAAGCGACCCTGGCGAGACTTGTGCCCTATGGGTGCAAAGGCTCTTCACCCTCCCACCATCCCGACCTTAAAAATTCAGATAATCAACACGCCTGCATCCGGGGTTTAACATGTCTAAAATGTGTTGAAGGACGAAAAGCAAAACCGGGTCCCGGACAACCGTTCAGCGTCCAAACGAACTGTTCATCCCTGTCTTTTCTATCAAGTCGTTTGCAACCGTTTTTCGGCATTTCGGGCGTATGAATGTAGTCGTCGCTCCTTTTTTTCAGAATAGTTCATCACGTTTATCTATTCAACCCGAAAGCTATAAATACAGAAAAAATCTGGAGGTGGGTGGATGGACAAGTACACAGAAATCGCCCGTTCCCAAGAATTCAAGAAGTTTAAACGGGCCAAGTTGGTCTTTATCTGGCCGATTGTGATTCTGTTCCTACTCTATTATATGACGTTGCCCCTGTTGGCAGGCTATGCCCGTCCTTTGATGAGTTCATATGTCACAGGTTATATCACCTTCGGCTATCTGTACGGGGTCCTCTGCTATGTGGTCGCCTGGGCTTTAGCCTATCTGTATGTCAGGAAGGCCCGCAAATTTGATCAGCAGGCCCAAGCCATCATCGAATCCTATACCCGCAAGAAGGGGGCCTGATTATGAGTGTCCATCTGTTTGGCATTGTTCTGTTTGTAGCGATCGTCGGACTGACGATGTTTATCACCTATCGTGCCTCCAAACAGAACAAGAGCACCACAGATTTTTATGCGGCGGGACGCTCCCTGACCGGCTGGCAAAATGGCTTGGCTATCGCAGGGGATTACTTGAGTGCAGCCTCCTTTTTAGGAATCGCGGGGTTGGTCGCTCTCAATGGCTACGACGGTTTCATGTATGCTGTCGGTTGGTTGATGGGCTATATCGTGGTTCTCTATATCGTGGCCGAACCCTTACGCAACTCGGGAAAATACACGATGGCCGATGTGTTGGCGTACCGGTTGAAGCCAGTCCCGGTGCGGACAACAGCGGCCCTGGTCACCATCGTGATCTCCCTTTTTTATATGGTGGCCCAGATGGTCGGGGCCGGGGTGATCATACAACTTTTGGTGGGCATTCCCTATGAAGTGTCGGTTCTGATCATCGGGGTGCTGATGATCATCTATGTACTCTTCGGAGGGATGCTAGCCACCAGCTGGGTGCAGATTATCAAGGCGGTTCTGTTGATGTTCGCCACCCTGACCGTGATTCTGTTTTTGGCTTTCCTCTACGGTTTCAACCCGTCACAACTGTTTGAGGCCGTAGCCGAAACCCAGGGTGTGAAGTTTTTACAGCCAGGATTGTTGTACAAAAATCCCATTGACCTGCTCTCCCTCGGGATCGCACTCGTTCTTGGAACAGCAGGTTTGCCCCACATCCTGATTCGCTTCTACACCGTGCCGACCGCCCAGGAGGCACGAAAATCCGTCATTTGGGCGATGGTGTTGATCGGCACTTTTTATCTCATGATCACCTTTATCGGCTTTGGGGCAGCTATCCACGTGGGGCCTGACGTGATCCGGGCCGCCGACCCCGGTGGAAACATGGCGGCTCCGTTGCTGGCGCAATATCTGGGCGGTGGAGCCGGAACCTTGGGTGGTGAGTTTTTCATGGCTACGATCGCCGCCGTCTCCTTTGCCACGATCGTAGCCGTGGTAGCCGGTCTGGTAATCACCGCCTCCGGGGCCTTTGCCCATGACATTTACACCAATGTCATCAAACGGGGCCAAGCTGACGAGAAAAAGCAATTTCGCGTCGCCCGCAATACTGCACTGGTGGTGGGTGCTGTTTCCATCCTGATCGGAGTGTTAGCCAAAGGGCAGAACGTGGCTTACTTAGTGGCTCTCGCCTTCGCCGTCGCCGCCAGTGCCAATCTACCCGTGATCATCTTCTCTATCTATTGGAAACGATTCAACACCACTGGAGCCGTGGCGGGAATGCTGGTCGGTTTAATCAGTGCGGTTACACTGGTCATTCTGGGTCCCAGCGTCATGCAGGAGAACGCCATTTTCCCCTTGGCAAACCCTGGGATCATCAGCGTCCCCCTCGGCTTTATCACCTCCGTCCTCTTTACATTGTGGAGCAAACCGGATCCCCTCGAAAAAGAGTATGACGAACTCTCGGTCAAATCCAATACCGGACTGGGAACTGAGTAATCCATGATTGAAATGAACCATCCCTTCTGAACATAGAGAGGGGATGGTTTTTGATTGATGGAGCACTCACCGGTCCATTGATGATTCTGGTCTGGATTCCGTTGATGGTTGCGTAGCCACTTGGTTGTTCAGGATTTGGCGATAGTCGTCGTAGGAGGTGACGAGCGGAGGTGGAGTCGGAGATTGCCAAGGAAGATACTTCAAAGCGTGGGCCGTGTTAAATAGGACCACCCGTTCTCCTGGGTGTAGATCTCCCCGGTCCCGTAACTGAAGCAGACCCGCCCAGACCGCTGCCCCCTCCGGTGCAACGGAGATCCCTTCCCCACCCAAGGTTTGGCTGGCGGCATCGATCTCATCTGCTGTGACCGCCACCGCCGTCCCTCCCGTTTCCCGGAGGATAGACAAGATCAGCTGGCCTGCCGGCGGCTGGGGAACGCGTATCCCGGTCGGGTTGGCGCAGGTGGCATCTTCTTTGGGAGTGATCTCCTCGGCCCCTGCTTCCAGCGCATCCACAATCGGGGTGCACCCTCTTTCCTGTACACTGACCAAACGCGGAAGCTCCCCCTGAACCCAGCCCAGCTCTTTCAATTCGCAGAAAGCCTTCCAGATCCCAATCAGGCCGGAGCCACCCCCTGTGGGATAGATCACCACATCAGGCAACTGCCAACCCAGTTGCTCAGCCAACTCCAGCCCCATCGTCTTTTTCCCCTCCACCCTACCAGGCTCTCGGGCAGTTCCTATGGAGACCCATCCCATCTCCCGTGCTCCCTCCTGAATGATTCGACCCGCATCGTGGATCAACCCATCTACTAAGTAGGTTCGGGCTCCATATTGCATCGCCTCCTCCACCATCAAGGCCGGACAATCCCGAGGAATAAAGACAAATCCCTCCATTCCTGCACGAGCCGCATAGGCAGCCAAGGCGGCGGCAGCATTTCCATTGGAATTTACTGCCACCCGAGAAGTTCCCCGCTCTTGTTGAAGAGAGAGGGCCACAGAGAATCCCCGGGCTTTAAAGCTACCTGTTGGATTCTGTTCCTCCCTCTTCACCCAGACCTCACCTAAGCCCAGTTGTTTCTCCCAGCGTTCCAGTCGAATCAGCGGGGTCCATCCCTCCCCCAAGGAGACGATCGAATCCGTCATTTTCAAAGGGAGAAATTCATGGTAACGCCACAGGGTGGCCGGACGTTCTCGCAACTTTTCCCGGCTCAGATGGTGTTTCACTTCCTCCAGGTCGTATTGGACCAACCAAGCGCCTCCACAGCCACAGAGGCCACCATCATAGCGAAAGGGAATTCTTCGGGAACACCCGCTGCAAACCATCCAACGCCTCTTCACCTCTCCCCCTCCTCCACATCTACTTTGGATCCACTAGCCATTCGCTTTTTCAAATCCAGTGGGAGCCCCTACTGCAGGATATGTATACAGAGTTGTACGTCGTGCTTCCACACAACTCATGCCATCCCCCCCAGAAAATGGAGACAGTCCACTCGGTACCAGATTCCTTCAAGTGGGGGAGGAAAAAAAATCGTCTCAAATCTACGCATAGATCGAAGGGAGGGGTTCACATGGAATGACTTTGGCTCGCTAGAACAAGGGGGGACACTACCCCCAGACGGAACGACAGGTGAAACCCCATCCCGACCGTCCTCAAACGCAGGAGGGCACAACACTTCTAGGAATACCGGGCTTCCCTCCAGCTGGACTCCTGCCATGTTCCGGTAAATACACGGTTTGAAGGGAGTCCCCCACAATTCCTTAACAATTTTTTACCAGCCCGTTAAAATTGTATATACAAATATGCTCTATTATGAAATGGAAAGGGGAGAGTGCTGTGAATCCGAGAAAGTGCAGAAGGCCTTCTTTGCACCTATGGGGAGTCCTGTGTCTTGCGGTCATACTGTTGGTGGGTTTGCATCCCGGTCAAGCAGCGGCGGAGCCCAAAGGGAAAGTCCCCTCTAAGTTTATCAATGTAGCCCATCGGGGAGCCTCTGGACATGCACCGGAGAACACCATCGCCGCCTTTGATTTAGCCGTGAAGATGAAGGCGGATTACTTTGAAGTGGATGTACAGCGGAGCAAAGATGGTCGTCTAGTGATCATGCACGATACCTCAGTGGACCGAACCACCGACGGGACAGGGGAGATCCGAGACCTCACCCTAGCTCAATTAAAACAGTTGGATGCCGGTAGCTGGTTCAGTCCTGCCTATGCTGGAGAAAGAGTCCCCACCCTAGAAGAAGTGCTGGATCGATACCGTGGAAAGGGAATCAAGATTCTGATTGAGCTGAAAGACCCCGCTCGCTATCCTGGAATTGAACGGCAGGTAGCGAAGGCCCTCGCAAAGCGAAACTTGGATAAACGCGACAAAGTGGTAGTTCAATCCTTTGATCTCAAATCGATTCAACGTTTTCATCGATGGTTGCCGAGAGTCCCCATCGGCGTTCTTCTCAGCAAGGGGGATTACCAAGAGACAGGGGTAACCAACGCACACCTACGCTCCTTCGCCGTTTACGCCGATTATGTCAATCCAGATAAAGATCTGGTGAATGCCGATCTGGTCCAACGGGTACACCGGCACGGGATGAAAATCCTTCCCTATACGATTCGTGATCAATCGGCGGCAAATCTGTTGTTTGCAGCGGGAGTTGATGGATTTATCACGGATTTCCCGGAATTGGGATACCCCCCTTATCATCCATAAATCCCTTTATCGATCGGGCACGAAATCCGTGCTCTTTTTTTGTACTTGTCATTTCCTATCGATTCCATGAGCAAATGTGTTATAGTGGTTTTGTAAAACGAAATTGTTTTTCATTAGGTGAAACACAAAAGGAGTGAACCCTATGGATGCTACCAAAAAACAGGTGCAGGATCAGTACCGGCGTTCTGGCGATGGGTACCGGACGAGTGTCATTCATGCCCAGGGGCCAGACCTGGAGTGGATCGCAGCAGAGATCGGGATGTCCTCTCCACCTCTCCTCGCCCTCGACATCGCCACCGGAGCCGGTCATACCGCCTTTGTGTTGAGTCGGGTCTGCCAACGAGTAGTAGGTTTAGATCTTACTCCCCGCATGCTGGAGATCGCCGCAGAAGAGGCGAGCCGGCGCGGGCTGGACCATGTCACTTGGATGGAGGGGGATGCGGAGAACCTCCCGCTTCCCGATCGACTGTTTGACTGGGTCACCTCCCGGATCGCTTCCCATCACTTTCCTCATCCAGAGAAAGCCTTCGCTGAGGCCCGGCGGGTGCTGGTTCCCGGCGGCAGGTTGATCTTGGTGGATAACACTTTTCCCGACGACTCCGCAACGGATCAGATCCTGAATGAGGTGGAAACCCTGCGGGATCCCTCTCATCAGCGAGTATTCCCCCTTGCTGATTGGACGCGGCTGTTAGAAGCTGCCGGCTTCTCCTCCGTCACCCATGTCCGAAGTTGGGAGACTCCGGTTCAGTGGCAGGAATGGATGGACCGAGCTCAGACACCCGCTTCCTCCCGAGAACAAGCCTGGAAACTGTTGCAGACTGCACCGGCGTCGGTGCAACAAAACCTTGGGTTTGATCCCACCGCCGAGGATCCTACCCTGATCCTCCGCAAAGGGATGTGGATCTGCCAAAAATAACATGATCCTTCTCAGAAATCTGCACAAGGAGGCTTAAACCATGTCCATCGATTTTTCTCATCCGAAGAACAAACACACCTACGCCACCCGTACCGCTTCACCGGAGTGGAAAGAACAGGTGCGGGAGATACTGGATCCCCAGGGAATGGAGGTGGCCGACATCGGATGCGGTGGGGGAATCTACTCTCGGGCGCTGGCAGAGATGGGAGCCCAAGTGACCGGGGTGGATCCCTCTCCCATCATGCTGGAAGCTGCCCAGGAACAGAGCGACTCCTTTCCCCAGATTCGATGGATTCAGGGAAGTGCAGAGCAGACGGGACTTCCCGCAGGGAGCTTCCACTTCCTCTTGATGCGGGCGGTCATCCACCACCTGCGGGACCTTCTGTCCTGCTTCCACGAAGCAGCCCGAATCCTGCGACCCGGCGGCATACTCCTCATTCAGGATCGAACCCCCGCGGATTGCCTTCTTCCCGCCACTCCCGACCATCTGCGAGGATTCATCTTTGAGATGTTTCCCAGATTAAAAGAGAAGGAAATCGCACGGCGCCATCCCTCTGTTGAGATCCACCGTGCCCTGAAAGCGGCAGGCTTCTACGCCCCGTGGGAACATCCTCTGTGGGAGACCCGCAGGATTCACCGCAACCTGCAGGATTTAGAGCAAGATATTTTGCAACGGCAGGGACGCTCCATTCTCCATGAGCTACATGATGAAGAGCTTCATCGCTTAATGCGGCATATCCGCCATCGGCTGACCGCAACCGATGTCACTACCGATATCCCGGATCGGGACCGCTGGACCCTATGGACGACCCGTAAAGGCGGATCTGACACCCAACGTTAACCAAAACCCAGACGATAGGCCAGATTTATAACAATTCAAGAAGCAGTCTGTGAAATTACTTCCTTTTTCTCCAAATACAAAATCACTGCGATCACAACGGAGGCGAAATACTCACGCGCCAGCAGGCGTAACAGGGAGTGACTTGAACATGAACTGTACCGATGGGATGCAGATCGCTATTATTTGGCTTACGAAAACACACGAACCAAGAAGGGCAGACCCTTCGGCGCGGTCATCGTGAAAGACGGGAAATTGTGGGCAAAGGCGTGAACAACATACTTGCCACTCCAGGCGTGTGATTAGCCCTATGTTAGGTAGGAACTAAGGTCGGGATGGCGGGAGGGTGAAGAGCCTTTGCACCCATAGGGCACAAGTCTCG
>CAUGKZ010000011.1 GCA_959600065.1 uncultured Kroppenstedtia sp.
GATCACTGGCGCCCCAAACCGACCGATGGCAGCAACGGCGTTGACGATGCGGTCGGTGCCAACCTCCCGGGGATTTTCATACTGGATATTGAGTCCCGTCTTCACCCCAGGCCCGACAATCAACGGCTGGACCTGAAAATATTTTCGCGTGAGCAATTTCAGGACATGGGTGAGAGGAGGGACCACAGAACAGATAATGATCCCGTCAATCTCCTCCAATCGGATCCCCACATGCCCAAACAAATTTTTCAGCCGCATGCCGTACTCATCTTCTGTAGACTGCTTATCCGTTTGGACTCGCCAATGATAGAGCAGTTCATCCCCTCTGTATATGCCAAAATCAATGTTGGTATTACCGACATCCATCGCCAGAAGCATTCAGCAGTCCCCCGCTTTTGGGATCCAGGTCACAGGAGTCCATCCCGGATCCTGTCAAAACAATCCCGATACCCTTCCCGCAGCATCCACGTCCATACCCAGGGCGGCAGGTTGTTTGGGCAGACCCGGCATGGTCAACATATTCCCCGTTAGCGCAACTAGAAAACCTGCTCCCACAGAAGGGCGCAACTCCCTCACATGGAGAGTGAAATGCTCCGGCCGCCCCAGTAACGCCGGGTCATCAGAGAGGGAATACTGGGTCTTGGCCATACAGATCGGTAATTGCTCCCATCCATTGGCTTCAATCTCCTCCATCTGTTTCTCCGCCTGGGGACTGTATTCCACCCCCTCGGCTCCGTAAACCTGGCGAGCGATCGCCGCGATCTTGGTCCGAATGGGTTGGTCCAGATCATATTGAAATTGCAGATGGGAGGTACCTGACTCCGCCAACTGAACTACTTTTTTGGCGAGGTCCTCTCCGCCGGCACCCCCGTGCTCCCAGACTTCCGTTAGGGAGACAGGCACCCCTCGCTCTTCGCACCATTGACGGATCAATTCCAATTCTTCCTCCGTATCCGTGGGAAATCGGTTGATCGCCACCACATGGGCCAGACCGAAGTTCCGCATCGTCTCCAGGTGGCGTTCCAGGTTGGGCAGCCCCTGGCGTAAAGCAGCGAGATTTGGGGTTTGCAGATCCTTCTTCGCCATTCCGCCATGCATTTTCAAAGCTCGGACCGTAGCTACAATCACGGCCACATCCGGCTGGAGATCGCCGATGCGACTTTTGATGTGGAGAAACTTCTCCGCCCCCAGGTCCGCCCCGAATCCCGCCTCCGTCACGGTGTACTCCGAGAGTTTCAGGGCATGACGAGTAGCGACCAGACTGTTACAGCCATGAGCGATGTTGGCGAATGGGCCTCCGTGGACAAATGCCGGTGTGTTCTCCAATGTCTGAACCAGGTTGGGACGAATCGCATCTTTTAGAAGGAGTGCCGCTGCTCCCTGCACGCCCAGGTCGGCTACAGTCACCGGGGAACCGTCCCAACGATAGGCGACTAGAATCCGACTGATCCGTTCCTTCAGGTCTTCCAGATCCCGAGCCAGGCACAGGATAGCCATCAGCTCCGAAGCCACAGTGATGTCAAACCCGTCCTCCCGTGGCATCCCATGGGCTTTACCTCCCAGTCCTACCACAATATGGCGCAGAGCCCGGTCGTTCAGATCCAACACCCGTTTCCAGAGAATGCGCCGAGGATCGATCCCCAGAGAATTCCCCTGATGAAGATGGTTGTCGATCACCGCAGATATGGCGTTATGAGCGGAGGTAATCGCATGAAAATCCCCGGTAAAGTGAAGATTGATCTCCTCCATGGGCAACACTTGCGAGTACCCGCCGCCAGCAGCTCCCCCTTTAATCCCCATACTGGGGCCAAGGGAGGGTTCCCGCAGGGCGACAGCGGCTTTTTTCCCAATCCGGTTGAGTCCCTGACCGAGACCGACTGTGACGGTGGACTTCCCTTCCCCAGCAGGAGTGGGACTGATGGCGGTAACCAGGATCAACCGTCCGTCAGGACGAGATTGAATCCGGTCCCAGACTGCCGAGGAAATCTTGGCTTTGTACTTACCGAACAGCTCCAGGTCCTCTTCCTCCAGCCCTAAGCGAGCAGCGATCTCTCCAATCGGTTGCATCATTGCCTCTTGGGCGATTTCAATGTCACTGGGGATCTTCTTCTCCGTTTTTTTGGTCACCAATTCAGCATGCTCCTCCCATTCCTGATTCAACGGCTGGCCGGTAGCTCTCTGAGATAGGTTATACGGATGCTGCCACTTTTACACCATATCCGCGCCAGTTTAAACCTCTGCCTCTTCCTGTACATGGAAAAACGGATTGCCGGAACATTGCGATTCACCCTGGTTTCAACGGCCCTCCTGCCCTGATCATCATGGCTATTTTAGCATATCCATTTCCATAGGGTCGATCAACCGGGTCGCCTGCCCTGACAATATTCCAGGATAAAAAAGACGCCCCCGTGGGGGCATCTCTGGGTAAAATCATTTATTTCTGCTCATCCTCGGAATCCTTTTCGTCTGCGGACTTCTCCTCATCGGACTGACTCTGAATATGAACGTCGATGGGTTGATCCAACTTCCCGTTGTCCATCAATTGACGGATCTCGTCAGCATCCAAGGTCTCTTTCTTGTAGAGAGTCTCAGCGAGCAGTTCCAGTTTATCCCGTTTTTCAATCAGGATATCCTTCGCCTTCTGATAACAACTGCTGATCATTTCCTGCATTTCCATATCGATTTCGTGGGCGACGGCATCGGAATAATTCTGCTCATGACCAAGGTCCCGACCCAGGAAGACCTGACCCTGACTGCGCCCAAATTGCATCGGAGCCAATCGTTCACTCATCCCGTACTCGGTGATCATGCTACGCACGATACTGGTCGCCTTTTCGAAGTCATTGGAAGCGCCGGTGCTCACTTCGTTGAAGACCACTTCTTCAGCCGCCCGCCCCCCCAACAGACCGGTCACCCGATCCAGCAACTCACTTTTGGTCAACAGCATCCGGTCTTCCTTAGGCAACATCACCACGTATCCCCCTGCCTGTCCCCGAGGGACGACGGTGATTTTATGAACTGTCTCCGCGTGCTCCAGGAAGTACCCCACTACGGCGTGACCGCCTTCGTGGTAAATGATCGTCTTCTTTTCCTTCTCGCTGATCAGGCGGCTCTTCTTCTCCGGTCCGGCGATCACGCGGTCGATTGCTTCATCCACCTCGGCCATCGTCACTTTCCGCTTACTACGACGAGCCGCCAGCAGTGCTGCTTCGTTGAGCAAGTTTTCCAGATCAGCCCCGGTAAACCCAGTAGTGCGTTGGGCGATGGTTTTCAGCTTGACATCATCAGACAAAGGCTTGTTCCGGGCATGAACTTTGAGCACTTCTTCACGACCCTTAACATCCGGACGATTGACCGTGATTTGACGGTCAAAGCGTCCAGGACGAAGGAGAGCCGGATCGAGGATATCCGGGCGGTTGGTGGCCGCCATCATAATAATTCCTTCGTTGGCCCCAAACCCATCCATCTCCACCAGCAATTGGTTCAAAGTCTGCTCCCGCTCATCGTGACCGCCACCCAGTCCGGCACCCCGTTGGCGTCCGACGGCGTCGATCTCATCGATAAAGATAATACAAGGAGCATTTTTCTTCGCTTGTTCAAACAAGTCGCGAACGCGAGAGGCTCCTACCCCGACAAACATTTCAACGAAGTCGGAACCACTGATGCTGAAGAAGGGAACGCCGGCTTCACCGGCCACAGCCCGGGCCAAGAGAGTTTTACCTGTTCCCGGAGGGCCTACCAACAGCACTCCCTTGGGAATACGGGCACCCACAGCGGCAAATTTGCGGGGGTCCTTGAGGAAGTCGACCACTTCCACCAACTCGGTCTTCTCTTCATCGGCTCCAGCCACGTCTCCAAAGGTGACTTTCTTCTTCTCCTCGTTGTACATCTTGGCTTTGCTCTTGCCGAAGTTCATTACCCGGTTGCCGCCACCCTGGGCATTGCTGAATAGAACAAAGAAAAGAAGAAGCATGATGGCAAAGGGAATAATCGAAGTGAACAGCGTAAGCCAGATGGAGTCGCTCTTCGCCTTCTCGACCGTTGTATTGACGCCAGCCTTTTTCAGGTCCTGAATAACGGTACTGCCTTCTCCGTAAGGACCATTGGTCGTAAATGTCTTGTTGACCCCTTTGCTGTATTTCCCTTCAATATGGTAGGTGCCCCCTTCCGGGCGCACGGTCGCTTCTGAGATCTTGCCCTGTTCCAGCTTTTGCTGGTACTTGGTATAGGTTAACGTTTCCGTCTCCGTACCGGGGTTCCAAAATAGGTTTGCGATCCCGACGGTGACAAGGATGAGTAGTATATACAATCCGGAATTCCGGAAGATGGTTTTCATCCTTGGCCTCCTCTCAGAAATACCACTTTCATTATTTTACCACACTGGATTATGGGTTCTCAACTTCCCGCGGAGAGCGTTATGAAAAAGTATTGCCAGGAAAGACCGGGAAGTTTCCTCAGCAAAGATTTAGCGTCGAAATGTACCCTTCTAATCGCTGTAAACACTTTCTTTCAGCACACCGATATAAGGCAGATTCCGGTATTTTTCTGCATAGTCCAAGCCGTAACCCACCACAAATTCATCAGGGACCGCAAAACCGAAATAATCCGGTTTTAGCTCGGCAGTGCGCCGTGCGGGTTTATCCAACAGTGTTACCACTTTGACGGAAGCTACATTCCTGCGGCGCAACAGATCGAGCAAATAACTCAGAGTCAGTCCACTGTCGATGATATCCTCCACCACGATGACATGACGCCCTTCCACAGTCGTGTCCAAATCCTTTACAATCCGGACGACGCCAGAGGAAGAGGTGGAGGTCCCATAGCTGGAAACCGCCATGTAATCCATCTCCAGATCGGTATCCATCGCCCGGACCAAATCACTCATAAACGGAGCCGCCCCCTTCAGCACACAGATGCAGAGGGGGTTTAAGCCGCTGTAATCCTTGGTCAGTCGGGCGCCCAGTTCTTTCACTTTTTCCTGGATTTCAGATTCGGACAACAGTACATCTCGGATGTCTTCGTGCATGGAAACCTCCCGGAAACAAAAGTATGTATACCGTTTTTCACCTTTGCATCAAGGCTCCCTCTGATCTGGAGCAGGACTGGCCCACTGCCACTCCAGACACAGAAAACGACGAGTTTCTTCTGTTACTCTCCCATGTCCAGAACGGACTACACCGGGAACCCAGATCACTTCGGCCCCACAGGTGAGCAAGGGAATTTCGTCGCGGAGACGGCGGGGGACTTTGGCATCGATCAGGGCGTCCTTCACTTTTTTTGTCCCTTTCATGCCCAGGGGTTGAACTCGGTCCCCAGGTCGCCGCGGACGGACGACTGGGGCTTGTTCCAGTAGATCGAGGTCGAAAACAGCGCGATCTTTCGTCGGTGAAAAAGGGGGCTGGGAGTCGGTCCAAACCCGGATTCGACCGGCGGGATAGCGTACCTCCCCCGGAATCGGAAGTGGGGCGGGAAGCTCTTGTTCCCCCGCTTCATCCCGAGTGAACGACGCTGTCTTCAAAATCCGGAGCCGTTGATAGTTCCGCTGCGCCCGGACATCTTTGGAAAGGGCAGTTTCTCCCGAAGGATCCGAAGACAGGGCCAGTTTCCGAATTCTTTCCACTCCGTCAAGGGTGACTGTTTCATTTTCATCATCTTCTACAAGACAATTTAATATTAGTTTAATCACCCTTCTTTGTAAAGCGACTCCCAGTTCCAGAAATTGCGGAATATCCACCTCAACCCCATCTGGCCCGTGATCGGTGATGACAGACTGCGCTTTTTTTTCCAGCAATCGAGTCCAGTGCTCCTCTTCATCCGCCGCTAGGTCCGCCAAGCGGAAAAGCACTTCTTTGACTCGGGGATTGTAAGTTTCCAGTTCAGGGAGAAGGTGGTGCCGGATGCGATTCCGGGTGTGGCGGAGATCCCGGTTGCTTTCATCAAAACGCGGGGTGAGTCCGTACCGCGTACAATAGGCTTCCACATCGGAACGCCAGACTTCCAACAGGGGACGGAGGATCCGGAGCCCCCGCCACTCCCGGGTAGACGGGATCCCGGCCAAACCTGCCGGTCCGGTTCCCCGGATCAGTCGCATCAGCATCGTTTCCACTTGATCATCCGCTTGATGGGCCAGAGCCAAATACTCCGCACCGATCTTCTCGGCCACTCGGTGGAAGGCGTCGTAACGGAGACTCCGGGCTACCGCCTGTTTGTTACCACCAGTTTGCGCGAGGACTTGTCGGACTGGCACCGATTCGACGTAACAGGGGATCTTCCACTCTTCACAGCAGGTTCGAACATACTTCTCATCCCCCAGACTGTTTTCCCCCCGCAAGCCATGATTCACATGAACCGCCGCCACTTTCCAACAGTGGGAAGGAGCCATCTGGGAGAGGGCGTGCAGAAGCGCGGTGGAGTCCGGTCCGCCAGATACTCCCACCAATACCGAGCTCCCCTCGGGAAGCATGTGATGGGTCAGGATGGTCTTCTTCATCTGCTCCAGCATTGTGATCCTCCCGCTATTTTTACGACTCCAGTAACACATATTCAGTAGAAATCCCGGGGAACCGTCTTCCCCGGGTCATATCCCTGTTCAACCCACTTTCAAAAAATCCTACCTGAGGCCCATTGTAGCCTATTTGTAAAAGCGGAATCAATTCCGTAAAGCTTTTTTTGCAACATCCGTCACAAACCCGCCACAGGTTCCCGCTCCACCCGGTTCACTCCCGGAATGCGAATTGTGGCCCATTCGGGCACATAGGTTTCCACCTTGGACACGACCACGGTCATGTCATCTTCGATCTCTCCATCATGATGCCGGATCACTTGCTCCAACAAGCAATCGGCAAACCCCTGCGGATCCTTGGTTTTGATATCGGCGATCAATCGCTTCATGCATGCCTCCTTGTTGGATGCATGCCGAGGAGCATCATAAATGCCGTCGGTCATCATCACCACCAGATCCCCTGGTTGCAGCTGAAACTCTACTGGCTCCACATCGATATCGTTCAAAATCCCCAGCGGCAGATTTCCAGCGGCGACCATCATCACCTCGTTCCCCCGTTTGACAAAGCCAGGGGTGGATCCGATTTTGAGAAAGCGGGAGCCTGCTGAATTGAGATCGACCATGGCCAGATCGATGGTAGCGAACATCTCGTCTGTAGATCGCAAACTCAAAATGGAATTGATCGTCTCCACAGCCTTATCTTCCTTCATCCCCGATTGGAGTAGCTTTCGCAACAGTTGCAGAGCTGCGCTGGACTCTTGCTGGGCCCGGGTTCCGTTTCCCATTCCGTCACTGATGGCGACGGCGTATTTCCCGGTTCCCACATTCATGTAACAATAGCTGTCACCCGACAGCCAATGTCCCCCCTTGGCCGCCCCAGCTACCCCGGTCTTCATCTCGAAGCGTTGGGCAGAACCTAGCGTGACTACCGCTCCTGCGGAACGTCCCTGAACCACTTTGCGTTGCACAGTGATCGGTTCACCCACAATTTCCGTCACCAGCGGCGCCACCAGCTTTCGGCACTCATCCAGAGCATCGGTGTGAGGTAGGGCAACCTCGATTTCCACCTTCCCTTCTTCCAGATTGATCACTTCTACCCGCTGAATGGATAAGCCCAGATCCTCCAACGCCTGGTGAATCTGCTCCTCCTGGGCAGCCATCACATGGGTTTCATTTCGGATCTCCGCCGCCAACCCTTCCATCACCTCAGAAACCCCTTCCAACTGTTCCGAGACGATGCGACGCGTCTCTTTCAGTTTGTCCCGCCACAACATCTCTTGCTCATAGGTGCCATAGCCTTCCCGGATCAGCTGGAGTACCTTATCAGCCTTGACACAATGCTCAGACCAGGCTCGGGGGGCACGCAGTGCCTTCTCTGGGCCGTTCATCTCCACCATAGCCATCAGATCCGTCATCCCGTTGTAGGTGGAGACAAACTTCTTCTCCCAGCATTGTCGATACAGATGGCAGCTGCGGCAGGAGCGATCCATCACGTCATCGATAAACCGGTTCATATGTTGTTCATCATCATTTAGGCTCCCTGTGGCATCTTCCTGGAAGCTGCGAGCCATTTCGCTGAACAACTCGGTAAATTGCTCCACTTTGGCTGCAGTCACATCACGCAGTCGCCGGGTATACTCCTGGCGGACCGATTCGTTTTCCGAGGTGCCCGGGACCAGACGGGCGATGAGATCCACCACTGCCTTGGGAGTGAGGAGAAAGAGGAGCATCGCCAAGACCGTCTCCTGCAGGGAGATCCAGATATCCTGGGTACCTCCCCCATAGAGCGTGAGGACTAAAGTACCCAAGACAAACCCGATCGCCACCCCCCACCGCCTCATCTCTTTGAACAAGCCCGCCAGTAGTCCGGCAAAGGCTAACAAACTGATCTGCGCCATGGCCTTGGGATCCGCCAAACTGAGAATCATGCCGGTGACAACCCCCACCGAGGCTCCCAGCATCCCACCGCCCACCCAGGCTAGCATCATGATCAGATACCGGGACACCACATGAACCACAGACAGATCTGCCACCTTCCACCCTAGCATCCCGGTGATCACCGACCCCGCCAGGATCATGAGGCAGACGATCTCCTCATGGCGGAGGGAGAACTTCTTTTTACGCAGGGTGAATAAAGGCAAAGACTGGACAAAGATAAACGTCAGGATGAAGGAGAGCAGGACATCCACTCCCGCCAACATCCCGGTGTACGAGGTCCATCCTTCCAGATAGAGGCGGAGGAGGTGGGCCCCGGCGGCGGTGGTCAATACCACGAAAGGAGCGAAGTTGAGGTGTCCCTTTCCCATCAAGTGAAACACCTTTTGCATGACTAGAAACCAGATCGACACCCCTGCAATCCAGGCCCCCTGTCCCGTCCCCAGAGTGGAAGCACCAAGGATGAGGGCAATCATGGAAAGCGGCCATTGACGCCGTGTCAGATGAATCACGACTCCCATATAAGCCAAAGCGAAGGGCGAGATCGTATCCAGAATCATCGCCCGTCCCAGAAGAAATCCCATCACGATGACCGGCAGATTCCAAGTGTTCAGGAGCCTGCTCTGCCAGGTCCGAAGCTCGGTTCGATCCAAAACCAGCTTTTGCAGAGTACGGGAAAGATAAGTTCCCAATCCGGCGGTCAACATCTGCATATTTCATCCATCCCTTCGTCGGTTCAGCGTCCGGTTGGTTGGCTTGTCCGGAACGTGTGGAACCCATTATAGCGAGGGTTTCCAGATAAGTTTGTCACAATTGCTGAACCTGAGAAAAAAGTTTCCGACATTTTTTCGGGATGGAAATTCACCTGTTTCCCTTATTAAGAAAAAGCTCGTTTTCACTCCTTCAAAGGGGATCGTACGTTCTTATTTCGATGTCGATTTACCGCTCTCTTTCATTGCCTGTTTCTGTCGAGGGCAGGCGAAGATCCGAGGAAATCGACAAAACTTCCAAAAAGAATCCCTCCTGCGACACCGGGAGGAGACAAAAAAAGCCCCCCGGTCAGCTTGACCAGGGGGCATCCAAGGCGGCTTCCCATCACAACCCAGGGGCTGGATCCTGAATTCCCCACCTCCGGATCCGGCCTTCCTCCAGACAACCTAGGGCCCCTCACTTTCCCTTCGGGGACTCCGGCAGCGGAAACATCCGGGCCTCATGGAGATATTTCGGAATAAAGGAGCGCTTGGTCTGCAGGCGGATCATTTTGTCCAAGGTCCGCAGGGAATGGACCTGCTGCTTCCTTTTTAATTGTCCCTTCTCAATGGCAGTCGCAAATTCATCCACATCGATCAAATGATACCTTCCATCGGGGTAGACGAGTAAATCGAGTAGAAGGTCCACCATCACATAGCGCAACCGACCCACCTGCCGCATTTCCATCACATCACAGTAGTAATAGAGAAATTCCCCGGAACGGTGGAACACTTTGGAGATGGTGTAGCCTTTCTTCACAAAATAATAGGTCAGAAAGATCCGCTTGCCGTCAGGATTGGGATACTGGGTAGCAAAGCAGTGCCTCCCTTGCCAATCCCGCACCTTTTCCGTATACGATTTGTTGATCGTCGTAAATTTGATTTTTTTTATGGTAACATCCACAATACCACTCCTACATACCCGGATACTCCCGAATGCCCGGGTCCGTCTTAGGATTCCCCAAGGGTTTGGCGGGCAGTACCGCGGAGTCGGATGTACCCCGGACTCCTGAAGAAAAAGAAAAAAGGCGAATCAATGCCCCCTTTTCCTCCGATCAAGGGCCTGAACCTCGCCTTCGTCTGGTAGCGGCGGAGGGTCTCGAACCCCCAACCTCACGGGTATGAACCGTACGCTCTAGCCAGTTGAGCTACGCCGCCACGTCAATAGGGGAGGAATCCGGATTTCGGGGGTTGTTCCCAAAGGAACCCGAACCCCTCACCCTCATTTTTTCAGTTGGTTGCGGGGGCAGGACTTGAACCTGCGACCTTCGGGTTATGAGCCCGACGAGCTACCGGCTGCTCCACCCCGCGTCAATCACAAATTTTATTATACTAACGGGCGGCGGTGATGTCAAGGGGAGTTTTTAGAGAGTTTTTTTTCTGCTGGGGGAGGATAGATAAGGTATCGGGAACGCAATTGCCGGAATTCTTTCATCTCCTTCTTCCAGCCTGCTACGATTTTTTTAGCTGGGACCCCTGCGTCGATCTGTTTGCGCACCCGATCCGAACCGGTCAGTTTGTCGATCCAGTGGTCACTCCGCCACTGAAAGTGATCCGGATACAATCGCCGGGTCTCCTGAATGATCGTCAATCCCGTCCATACCGGGGAAAAAACATCGGGATCCTCTACATGCACCTGAACCCCACCTACGGTCTCCCCTTTGTATTTAGAGAAAGTGGGATTGAAATAGGCTTCCCGAAAGGAGACACCGGGCAAGCCGGTCTGGTTGAGGGCCTCAGCCAGTTCCCATCCTTTGATATAAGGGGCTCCCACCAGTTCAAAGGGACGGGTCGTGCCTCTCCCCTCGGACAAGTTGGTCCCTTCGATCATTCCGGTGCCGGGATAGACCTGTGCCGACTCTAGGGTGGGCATGTTGGGAGAAGGTAGAACCCAGGGGAGGCCTGTATCCTCAAATCGATCCGATCGCTTCCAACCTTTCATCGGAATCACTTGGAGATCACCCGAATCCGTTAGAAACTCCCCGTGAAACAAGCGAGCGAGCTCCCCGACGGTCATTCCGTGCCGCTGGGCAATCGGGTACAGACCGACAAAGGAGCTGTACTCCGGTTTCAACACCGGCCCCTCCACTTTCATGCCCCCAAGGGGATTGGGCCGATCCAGGACGATCAAGGTCTTGTCCGCCTGGGCCGCCGCTTCCATGGTGTAGGCCAGAGTGTATATATAGGTATAAAAACGGGTGCCCACATCCTGGATATCAAAAACCAGCACATCCACTCCGTCAAAAAGGGGAACCATCTCCTCCGGCTTTTTTCCGTAAAGGTTGACAAAGGGTAATCCGGTCCGAGGGTCTTCCTCAGTTCCTGGAGTGTCTCCGGCCTGTTCCGTGCCCCGAACCCCATGCTCCGGCCCATACACTTTCACCACCTGGATCCCCGCATCCAGCATCGCATCTAGGCCGTGGCGATAATCCGAGGTCACGCCTGTCGGATTGGTGATCAGGCCTACCTTTTTTCCTTTGAGACGTTCCGGATGTTGCAAGAGAATCTCCAATCCCGTCTTCACCCGCTGAGGCTTTGCCTTTTTCCCGTCGGCCTGGGAGCCGATCAATCCGAAGATGAGGATAAAAGCCAAACCTGTGCACAACCCACTCTTCCACATCTACATTCGCCCCTTTCCTCCAGGAGTCCCATCGACTCTTTTTTCGCTGTCACCCGCTCATCCGAAAGCCCGGATCTGAGGCCGGACCGGTCAGGATACAGACGTTCCATGTGATCCCCCCTGTGCCCCTATGGGTACGGATTCCCCATGCCATTGCCCCGGATTGGTTTTTCGCTTCCCTATTCTCCTTCTTCGAAGGGAAGAAAATCCCTCTTCCTCGCTTGCAAACCGAATCCTGTATTGTAAAATGAACATTAGTTTTGGCTGAGAGTGGGGTAGGTCACCATGCAACTGAAAAAGCTGACACCTGTTCAGCTCTTGATCCTGATTTATTTTTCTGCATCCATCCTGTCCAGTTTTCTTCTGTGGCTTCCCATCTCCCACCAGCCGGGAGTGGAGTTGAGTTATCTGGACTCCCTGTTCACTGCGGTGAGTGCCATCAGCGTGACCGGCCTGACGGTGGCGAATACTGCAGATACCTTCAGCCCGACAGGCATCATTCTGATTATGGCTATGATCCAGTTCGGCGGCGTCGGATTCATGACCGTGGGCACCTTTTTGTGGATGGCTACAGGACAGAGAATCGGAATCCAGCGGCGGCGGATGATCATGCTGGACCAAAACCGTTCCGACCTGGCCGGTTTGGTTCGATTGATGCGGGATATCCTGATCATCTCCCTGGCGATCGAGGCCCTGGGTGCAGTACTTATGGGGATCTACCTTCACTTGGTGTATGGCTACGGATGGAATGCCATCGCTTATGGTGCATTCAGTTCGCTGTCTGCATATACCAATGCGGGTTTGGATATCTTCGGAGATTCCCTGATGGGATTCCGAAATGATGGATTTTTCCTTACTCTGAACATGGGGTTGATCGTGGCTGGTGGAATCGGCTTCCCCGTTTTAGTCGAACTGAAGGAGTGGTTTGCCTCCCGGAACCGCCGAAATTTCCATTTCTCCCTGTTTACCAAAATCACGGTTACCACTTATATCGGTTTGCTCCTCCTGGGAGTGGTTGGGTTGTGGTTGCTGGAGGGGCAACACCTGTATGCTGGCCAAGGATGGGGACAAGCTTTTTGGAACTCCCTTTTCTACTCTGTCACGATGCGAAGT
>CAUGKZ010000012.1 GCA_959600065.1 uncultured Kroppenstedtia sp.
GGGTTTCCCAAGAGCCTCTTGATTGTGGGGGGAGTGGCGGCCAACCGATGGCTGATCGCCCGTCTGAAGTATCGCTTGGAGCATCGGGCGGTGGGTGGAAACCTTTCCTTTGCGGATCCACGGTTCTCCGGTGATAATGCCTTGGGCGTCGCCTGTTTGGGGTTGAAAAAACGAATGTTAATTTGATTTATTGCGGGTAATGTTCGTGTTTCTTTACATTGCTGACTGGAAAGAGTAAACTGGGTGCAAATCTCAACAGAGAGGAGTTTTCAAGTGAAGCGGGGAAATCTTATCGATGGAAAAGGGATTGCAGGTCAGATCAAAGATGAGTTGAAGGATGAGATCCAAGCTTGGTCTGCCGAATCGGGCCGACGCCCCGGCTTGGCGGTGATTTTGGTAGGGGAAGATCCAGCTTCCCGTACTTATGTAAGGGGAAAAGTACAGGATTGTGAACAAGTGGGGATTTATTCCAGATTGATTCGAAAGCCCGATACCATTGAAGAAGAAGAGTTGCTTTTTGAAATTCACCGCTTAAATGAAGATCCGGCCATGGATGGAATTCTGGTGCAGTTACCTCTTCCGGATCATATCTCTTCCGATCGCATCATTTCCGAGATCCGTCCGGAGAAAGATGTGGATGGATTTCATCCGATTAATGCCGGGCGCTTGAGTACCGGCCTAAAGTCTTTGTTACCCTGTACTCCCCATGGGATTTTACAGATGTTGAAAAGAACGGGGATTTCCATTGCTGGCAAACATGCAGTCGTGGTCGGCAGAAGTAATATCGTGGGCAAACCGGTCTCCCTCTTACTTCAGAAGGAAGACGCCACAGTCACCATGTGTCATTCCCGGACACAGGATCTAGCTCATTATACACAGCAGGCCGATATTCTAGTAGCGGCGGTGGGACGGTTGCAATTCATCACCGCTGAACATGTGAAGCCAGGAGCGGTGGTGATCGACGTGGGAATGAACCGGACACCAGAGGGAAAGCTGGCGGGAGATGTGGACTTTGAGTCGGTCCGGGAGCAGGCTTCCTTCATAACACCGGTGCCTGGAGGCGTCGGTCCCATGACCCGGGCGATGTTGTTGTACAATACAGTACAATCCGCCAAGGAAAGAGGATGATAGATCGTATTAGCTAGGTCCATTGGTTTGGTTTCACATAGAGTGATCCATGTGAAACCCAATCGATGTTTAGCCGCTGGAGGTGTTCGGCGTTGCGGGAGAGAGAACAGGATGTCCTGACCGTTTCGGGGCTGGTACAGCACCTGACACAGGTGATCGATGAGGATCCGGGGTTGTCCCGGGTTTGGGTGCAGGGGGAAATCTCCAATTTCAAACACCACGGACGTGGACACATGTACTTTACACTCAAGGATCATCAGACCCGGATCCGGGCGGTAATGTTTGCAGGAAACAACCGGCGGCTTCGGTTTATGCCGAAGGACGGGGATGACGTCTTGGTCCGGGGACGAGTCGGGGTTTTTGAACGGGACGGACAGACACAGCTTTATGTTACCCACATGCAACCCAACGGGGTGGGGGAACTCTATGTCGCTTTTCAACAGCTGAGAGACAAGCTCGATGAGGAAGGACTCTTCTCTCCCTCCCTGAAAAAAAGACTTCCCTTCTTTCCCCGCCGCGTGGGGGTGATCACCTCTGCTCACGGTGCAGTGGTACGGGATATTATCACTACGATCCAACGTCGGAGTCGGGGGGTGGATATTCTTGTGGACCCGGTGCCGGTACAGGGACCCCAAGCTCCTCTGGAGATCGCTCAAGCTCTCGGCCGGATGAATCAGGCAGGAGAGGTGGATGTGATCATTGTCGGACGGGGAGGAGGATCCCTGGAAGAATTGTGGGCCTTCAATGAAGAAGAGGTGGCTCGCAGCATCCGCCAATCTCGAATTCCGGTGGTTTCAGCAGTGGGACATGAAACGGACACCACTATCGCCGATTTTGTGGCCGATGTCCGGGCGTCGACTCCGACGGCGGCAGCGGAGATGGTGGTCCCTCATTTCGCAGAGTTGCAAATCGGTCTAAAAACTGTCCAGGAACGCTTAATCCAGGGGATGAACCAGTGTTTGATCGCGGAGAGAGTGAGGTTGAATCGCTGGCTGGACCGACCTGTTTTTCGTCGACCCGCCACGGGGTTGGAGCAGGCTGAACAGCGTCTCGATCTATTGAGGGGGAAGCTGGTGCGGGGAGCGAGAGAAGGTTTGGCTCCTGTTCGCTCCCGTTTGGAAAGCCGGACATACCGACTGCAAGGACACCATCCCGCTCTCCGCGTTCCTCGGTTGAAGGACCGGTGGCTGCGTCTTCAGCGTCAATCGAAGACGGGGATGATCCGCCTTCTACAGGACTATCACAGGCGATGGCAGGGGAAAATGGAGCATTTGGACGCCTTGAGTCCGTTAAAAGTAATGAATCGGGGATATTCCCTTCTTTATCGCTATGATGAGCAAGAACTGATCCAATCTGTGAAGCAGGTGCAAGCGGGAGATCTGGTCCGGATCCGCTTGTCGGACGGAAGGCTAAAATGCCAAATTTGGGGAATGGAGGAGGATTCCAATGGAAAAAGCCGATAAGCAGAAGGAAGCCGGTTTACCGGAAAACCTGTCCTTTGAAGAAGCGATGGATCGTCTGGAAGAAGTGGTGGAGCATCTAGAAAGCGGAGAGGTACCCTTGGAAGAATCGATCCGTCTGTTTGAAGAGGGTATGAAATTGTCCCGTTATTGTGGTGAGAAATTGGAGAAAATGGAGCAACATGTGGAAATGTTGGTCCAAGAAAATGGGGAATGGGTGAAGAAACCCTTTCAACCAGAGGAGGAAGTGGAGTAAACGTGGAGGAAATCCAACGATATTTAGAAGAGAAGGCGAAAAGTATCGAATCCAGATTGAAAGAGTATGTGGAAAGTCCGGTGGGAGTCCCCGGAAAATTA
Source organism: uncultured Kroppenstedtia sp. (assembly GCA_959600065.1). Classification (GTDB taxonomy): domain Bacteria; phylum Bacillota; class Bacilli; order Thermoactinomycetales; family DSM-45169; genus Kroppenstedtia; species Kroppenstedtia sanguinis. The sequence goes on from CAUGKZ010000012.1 coordinate 2,946, forward strand.
CGGGAGGCGATGGCCTACTCCTTGCTGGCCGGGGGGAAACGTCTTCGACCCGTTTTGACCTTGGCTACTGCCGAGGCTTTGGGAGGGAGTGAGGAGAAGGCTTTACCCTTTGCCTGTGCCGTGGAAATGATCCATACATACTCCCTGATCCATGATGATCTTCCAGCAATGGACGACGATGATTTTCGCCGGGGAAATCCCACCAATCATAAGATATACGGGGAGGCGATGGCCATTCTAGCCGGGGATGCCTTATTGACTCAGGCTTTCGGTTTGATGGCTGAAGGAGCTCTGGAGGCGGAATTGCCTCGGGAGACCGCACTCACTCTCATTCAAGAATGTGCTGCTCGGGTGGGAGCGGAAGGGATGGTAGGCGGACAGGTGAAGGATATTCAGGGGGAAGGTCGCGAGGTCTCCCTAGATGAGTTGCAGGACATCCATCGTTCCAAGACCGGAGATTTGATCACCGGGTCTGTCCGCATGGGGGCGATGGTGGCTGGGAGCGGGGAGAATGAGCTCCAGGCGTTGACCGGATACGCCGAACGGTTGGGACTGGCCTTTCAGATCCAGGATGATGTTCTGGATGTGGTTGGGGATCATCAAAAGCTGGGGAAACCCGTGGGTAGCGATGAGGTGAAAAATAAATCCACTTATCCATCCCTCCTCGGATTGGATTCCTCTAAGGAGCGGGTCAGATCTTTGATCGAGGAAGCCAAACAGTTGATCACTTCTCAAGAACGGATCCGTCCGGACCGGTTGTTGGCGATTGCCGACTATCTAATTGTACGGGACAAATGAGCTTGTCTCCTTCATTTGTCTGGGGTCACAAGGTTATGATATAATGTCTGCAATTCAGAAGTGGAAATTCGTATATCCAGGTTTCACCCCGCCTTGAAGGCGGGGTGAACATCCGTCGCCGGGCCCGGTATTAAGGGCGTTGTCTTCAGGTGGGCCGGGCATTTCAGCCAGTGATGGTGTTCCACTCCATGACCGTCCTCCCAACAACCCCTGTGCGAATTGTGATTCCGGTCAGATCGGCCGTGGCAGACCGGTGGAAAGCCGTTGGTCCAGCCGGAACGGAATGCCGGCCGCCGCATGCGGCCGGCATTCCGTTCTTTTTGCCTTTTGGGTCGTTCACGGTCGCGACTGGTTTTCAATTTTTGCAAATTATGCTCGGGAGAGGAGTTGGCTGACGATAGCCCACTTGACAAGCCTGGTCAGGATCGAGGTTCAGCAGACGGAAAAGTAGCGGGAAATATTCGATTAAGGAATGCCATCTTTTGGCTCAGTAAAGTCTTTTATATACCTGAAAAAAGTTTTACATCGACAGAGAACAGCCAGCAAACGAAAACGAAAGCGAGGCGTTTTTCGTGCACCTCGAGCAGATCAATTCACCGGAACAATTAAAAAAACTTCCTGTCCAGGAACTTCCCCGCTTGGCCGAGGAAATCCGCCATTTTCTGATTGAAAGTTTATCTGTGACGGGAGGACACTTAGGGTCTAATTTGGGTATTGTGGAACTGACTCTTGCATTGCATTATCTTTTTGATAGTCCCAAGGATCGCCTGCTGTGGGATGTGGGACATCAGGCCTATGTTCACAAGATCCTGACCGGACGCAGGTCCCAATTTGATACTCTCCGACAATACAAGGGGTTGTGCGGATTTCCCAAAATGGTGGAAAGCGAGCATGACACTTGGGAGACCGGTCACAGTAGCACCTCCCTGTCGGCGGCGATGGGCATGGCGGTTGCCCGGGATCTGAAGGGAGAAGATCACCGAGTGATCCCGATTATAGGTGACGGGGCTCTCACCGGAGGAATGGCGCTGGAAGCGCTTAACCATATCGGAAATGAAAAACGGAACATTATGGTGATCCTCAATGACAACGAGATGTCCATCTCCCCCAACGTAGGTGCCATTCACAATTATTTGGGCAGACTGCGGACACATCGTCACTATCACAAACTGAAAGAAGAAGTGGAGTATTTTCTCAAAAAGATTCCCTCGGTGGGAGGAGCTTTTGCCACCGCAGCGGAACGAATCAAAGACAGTATGAAATACCTGGTGGTGTCCGGAGTTCTGTTTGAAAAATTGGGCTTCACTTATCTAGGGCCTGTCAGTGGGCACAATCTGGATGAACTGATGGAGTGTTTGCGGCTGGCAGATCAGACGAAGGGACCGGTTTTGGTTCATGTAGTCACCGTGAAAGGAAAAGGGTATTTGCCAGCGGAAAATGATGTAGAAAAACTACATGGCGTATCTAAAGGATATAAATTGGAAGCGAACCAAGAGGTGAAAACAGAGGCGAAAAAAGAGAGTCCCGTCAAATACCCCAAGGTGTTTGGAGATACTCTGATTCAACTGGCACAGACAGATCAGCGTGTCGTAGGGATCACACCGGCTATGCTGGGAGGCTCGGGGATGAATGAATTCGCCTCGAAGTATCCAGACCGTTGTTTTGATGTGGGCATCGCCGAACAACATGCCGGCACCTTTGCAGCAGGCTTGGCCACTCAGGGGATGAAACCGGTGCTGGCGATCTATTCTACTTTTCTGCAGAGGGCTTATGATCAGGTGATCCACGATATCGCCCGTCAAAAACTGGACGTGGTCCTGGCTGTAGACCGAGCTGGTTTTGTCGGGGCCGATGGAGAGACACACCAAGGGATTTACGACATCGCCTATCTGCGTTGCATCCCCAACATGGTGGTGATGATGCCCAAGGACGAAAATGAATTCCGGCACATGCTGTATACCGCCTATCGATACAACGGACCGATCGCTGTCCGTTTCCCGAGAGGGACAGGTGTCGGGGTGGAGATAGATCCGGAACTGAAGGAACTTCCCATCGGCAAGTCTGAAGTGTTGCGGGAAGGCCGGGATGTGTCTCTGCTCGCCTTTGGGACGATGGTTCCCCTGGCCCTGGAAGCGGCGGAGCGGCTAGCAGAGGAAGGGGTGGAGGCGAAGGTGGTCAACGCCCGATTCGCCAAACCCCTGGATACGGAGCTGTTGGATCAGTTGAACATGGAAGGAGCTCCCGTGATCACGATCGAAGAGGGGTGTGTCAGCGGCGGGTTTGGCAGTGCAGTGTTGGAATATTTCTCGGGTCTAGCGAATTGCGATGTTTCGGTGCAAACCATGGGGGTACCGGACTATTTTGTCGAGCATGGAGATGTGAAGGATCAACTTGCCGAAGTAGGTTTAACCGCGGAAAATGTCGTCCAAAACGCCCGTCAGGTCATCGCTGGCCAGCGGCAACGGGTTTGAGGAGTGATGGTGGCCAAGGAGCGGTTGGATCTCGTCCTCGTCAACAATGGATATTTCCCCACCCGTCAACAGGCACAACGGGCGGTCATGGCGGGCTGGGTCCGGGTGAATGGGGAACGGATGGACAAACCAGGTACCCGGATCCCCCTCGAGGCAGCGGTTGAGGTTGCCAGACGGGAGCATCCCTATGTGAGCCGAGGGGGGCTGAAGCTGGAACAGGCTTTGAAGGTATTTCCGTTGGATCTCGGTGGACGAACTGTCTTGGATGTTGGGGCGTCCACTGGAGGTTTCACCGATTGTGCCCTTCAAAACGGGGCGGTTAAAGTGTATGCCGTGGATGTGGGGTATGGGCAATTGGCCTGGAAGTTGCGTCAGGATCCACGGGTGGTGGTGATGGAACGAACCAATTTCCGTTATATGCAAGCGGAGGATTTGCCAGAGGAGACGCCGGATTTTGCGACAGTAGATGTCTCCTTTATCTCCCTGTCCCTGATCCTGCCCCCATTGAAGGCTCTGCTGAAAATGCCCGGGGATGTGGTCGCCCTGGTGAAGCCGCAGTTTGAGGCAGGTAGAGAACAGGTGGGTCGTAAAGGGATAGTCCGTGATCCCCAGGTACACCAGAAGGTACTCGCCCGCTTTGCCGAGATGGCAACCACGGCAGGATTCTCCCTCAAAGGATTGGCCCCTTCTCCCATCACCGGTAGCAGGGGGAACATTGAGTTTCTCAGCTGGTTGCAACGAAGTCCAATGGAAAACTCCTTACTTCCGACGGATCTGGAAAACTTGATCGAGGAAACTGTAGAGAAAGCCCATTCCCTACAGGGATGAGCTCTGACAGGATTTTCTGTCCCAAGGGTTGAATAAGTGGAAAAAGGAGGGATTCCTTTGTTGAAACCCGGGGATGTGGTGGTCCTTTTTCTGCTTATGACCCTGGCTTTCTGGTTGTTGTTCCGATCGTGGCGGAAAGTGAAGAGCCGTCCCTTAGTTTTGGACTCACAGCAACCGGTGCAGGGGGAGATTCCCGATTGGTTGGAACGGGAAGGTTACGAGGTGATTGCGGCCAAACAACGGTTGCCTCTTTGGATTCAGGTCGGAGGGAATCAATATGAAAGCCGGCTGTACGCGGATTATGTGGCCTTGGAGGGGGAAGAGACCTATGTGGTCGTGCTGGCCAAAGCTAAGAGAGCCCTCCGCTGGTCCGGCGCAGCGATTCGTGATCGATTTCTCGGCCATGTTCTTGCCTTTCAAGCTACAGGGATTTTATACGTTGACCCGATACAGGGCACCTTGAAAAAAATCACCTTTGAGATTCAGGGAGTTCGGACTCCGGAGAGACGGCGGGGGTGGACCTCCCATCTCATCATGATGGCTCTGGGGGCCTTGATCGCAATTCTGGTCCGATAAATCTTCGGGGCGGATGGAGGTGTAGTCGATTTGAAGAGGTTCGGGATTCTGGTGAACAAGGGGAAACCCAAAGCGAGGGTGGTGCTGAAAGAACTGGTTCTCCTCCTGGAGAAGCGAGGGGTAGTGGTATGTCTAGAACCCGAAATCGCTGAAAGCATCGCACGCACCGATCTGTCCTTGGCGGTGGATCGTTTTCCGGATGTGGTGGAGATTGTGTTTGTATTGGGCGGGGATGGGACGTTGCTGGGTGTGGCGCGACGCTTCGCCGACTCCAACATCCCTATTCTGGGATTTAATCTTGGCAATCTCGGGTTTTTGTCAGAGGCGGAACCAGATAGTCTGTCCACTGCGGTAGATCGAATCCTGTCTGGTGATTACTACATAGAAGAACGATTGATGTTGGATGCGGAAGTGGTCCGAGACGGGAAAGTGTTGGAGAAAAACGTGGCCCTCAATGATGTGGGGATTGCGAAGGGATCTTTTAGCCGGATGATCACTGGGACGGTCTATATGGACGGTGTATATCTGGGCACCTATTCAGGGGACGGATTGATCGTGTCCACTCCTACGGGATCGACAGCTTATTCCCTCTCCTGTGGGGGGCCGATTGTCTGGCCTGGAGTCCAATGCATCCTCTTGACTCCGATCTGTCCTCATACACTGACCGCCCGACCGATGGTTCTGCCAGCGGACAGTACCTTGGAAATCCGGGTCAGTGCCACTCATCGGGATCTCGGGGTCACCATCGACGGACAACTCGGTTATCACCTAAAAGTGGATGATGTGATCCGGGTGGCGAAATCCCAGAATTTCACCCATCTGATCAAATGGGAAGAAAGAGATTTCTTTGAAGTGGTTCGCAAAAAGTTGCAAGGTGAACCAGATGAAGGTGAAGAGCTGGAGGACAGGGTATGAAGGGACAACGGCATATCAAAATTCGTGAAATCATCACCCACCGGGATGTGGAAACACAGGAGGACCTGGTGGCCGAATTGAAGAAAGCAGGGTACAATGTAACCCAAGCGACGATATCCAGAGATATCAAAGAGTTGCATTTGGTGAAAGTCCCGACGAATAATGGATCATATAAATATTCGTTGCCGGCGGACAACCGTTTCAATCCCCACGAAAAGCTGAGGCGCATGTTGACGGAAGCCTTTGTGGGCATTGATCTGAGTGAAAATCTGATTGTGATGAGAACCATGCCCGGCAATGCCCACGCTATCGCTGTCCTGATCGACCATCTCGCATGGCCTGACATCCTGGGAACGATCGCCGGGGATGATACCATCATGTTGATCTGTCGGGATCGGGAGCAGGCTCCCCACATCAAGAACCGTTTCATTGAAATGTTGTAGGAGTGGATGACTGATGCTGCGGGAAATCTCCATCCGTGATTTTGCGATCATCGAACAGGTGCATGTCACCTTCGACAACGGATTTCATGTATTGACTGGTGAGACAGGCGCAGGAAAGTCCATCCTGTTTGATGCCCTCAGCCTGGTGACCGGCGGACGGGGTTCCACCGATTTTGTCCGACATCATGCTAAAAAAGCTATGGTTGAAGCCTTATTTGAGCTAGAGGAAAATCATCCGGCTCGGCGGGTGCTCTCCGAGTTGGGGTTGGAGCCGGATGACCATCATCTTCTGATCCGGCGGGAGATCTCCAATTCGGGGAAGAGTACTTGTCGAATCAACGGGCAAATAGTGACCTTGGCGATGTTGAAACAAGTGGGGACCCACCTGGTGGAGATCCATGGGCAACATGAGCATCAAAAGTTGTTGCAGGTGGAAGAACATTTGAGATGGTTGGATGCTTTCGGAGGCAACCAGCTGAAAAAGCGTTTGCAGGTGTATCAGGGTATCTACGTGGAATACCGGGACGTTGTAAACCAGTTGGAGCGTATCGATGCCGATCAAAAAGAGGTCAGCCGCCGCATCGACATGTTGACCTTTCAAAGGGATGAGATCGCTGCCGCCCGTCTGGAAGCCGGCGAAGACGAGACGCTTGAACAGGAGCACAGCCGATTGGCTCATGCGGAACGTCTGATGCAGAATGCTGCCGACTCTTATGAAGCTTTATACGGGGAAAATCAAGGAGCGGAAAGTATCAACCGTGCGGTCCGGGATCTGGAAGAGATTATCCCCTATGATGAATCCCTGAGCAGCGTGCTGGAATTGATCCAATCCGCCTATTACCAGGTGGAAGAAGCGGCCCGGCAATTGGGAAGATACCGGGACGAACTGGAATTTGATCCCGCCCGCCTCGCTCAAGTGGAGGAACGGTTGCGTCTCGTCGATGACCTGAAACGAAAATATGGGGAAACGGTACAAGAGATTCTCGCATACGGACAAAGTGTGGAAACCGAGCTGGAAAAGTTGGAACACCGGGACGAACGAAAGGCGGAACTGAAAGAAAAGCATGATCAGTTGAGCATGCAACTGACAGAGCAAGCGGAAGCGTTGAGCACTTTGCGGCGGGCTGCAGCAACCGAATTGGAACAGTTGGTGGAGTTGCAATTATCGGATCTCAATATGAAAGACACTCGTTTTTCTGTCGCCTTTCATCCAACCGATGCATCTGAATTTACTCCTCACGGGATCGATCAGGTGGAATTTATGATCTCCCCCAATCGGGGTGAACCTCTTCGCCCTTTAGTGAAAATCGCTTCCGGCGGGGAGCTTTCCCGGATCATGCTTGCGATGCAAAGCATCTTCGCGAAAATGGAGGGTGCGGCGGATACATTGATCTTTGATGAGGTGGATACAGGGGTCAGTGGGAGAGCTGCACAGGCGATCGCGGAAAAGATTGCGCGACTCGCTCGCAATTGCCAGGTGTTGTGTGTGACCCATCTGCCTCAAGTGGCTTGTATGGCCGATGTCCATTTCCATATATTTAAAGAAAACCACGGAGAATCCACCCGCACCCGGTTGAAGTTGCTGACCGAAGAGGGACGGACGATGGAGCTGGCACGGATGCTCGGAGGCGTGGAAGTGACAGACACAACCAAAAATCATGCGTTGGAGATGCTTCGCCTGGCTGAGCAAACCAAAAAAGCGATATGATCCAAATCGATCCCTCCAAATGCGGGGGGATTTTTCATTTGGGAAGCGGTTGAGGAATCATTTGCGTAACATAAAAGGAAGCCGGGCGCGGCAAACTGACAAATACGATGGGAACATCGAGGTGGAGGTGTAGGCAGGAAGCAGGAGAGTGAGATGTGTGGGGCACAGAAAAATATATAAGAAGTGGGCAGGCATGCTTTTGGTTTTGTTGTTAATCCTGGGGGGAGTGAGTACACCTTTTCGTCAATACATGGCTCTTCCCGCGGAAATGCGACTGTTTACAGGCAGTCCAAAGCAGCTTCACCTCACCCTTCCCGCATCGGCCACCGTTTCCATCGCCAATCCCGATGTCGTGGCTATAAACGGCGCCCGGCAAAATCCGGTTCGTGTGAGTCTGAACCAACCGCTGACGTTGATGTCCAAACAATTGGGGCAAACCCAGCTCACATTGCGCTTGTTTGGCAAGGTTCCTTTAAAGCGGATGATGGTGCGTGTGTTGCCGGAGACCCGAGTGATTCCCGGAGGGCAATCGATCGGGGTGAAATTGGCCTCGGATGGGGTATTGGTTGTCGGTCATCACTTGGTGGGAAGTACCCGTCCTTCTCCAGGGGAAAAGGCGGATATCCGGGTAGGGGATTACATTGTGGAGATGGATGGGCAGCCGGTGAATGAAGTGAATCAAGTGGCACGGATCGTGAAAAAAGCAGGTGATGAAAAGCGATCGGTCCAGACCGTGATCCGTCGGGGGCATCAGCGGAAGACGGTGCCGTTGCAACCGGAATTGGATCAGAAAGAAAATACATTCCGCATCGGTTTGTATGTGCGGGATTCCGCAGCCGGAGTGGGGACGTTAACTTTTTTTGATCCCAGAAAAGGGGTCTACGGAGCTCTGGGACATGTGATCACTGATATGGACACCCGCCAGCCTATTCAAGTGGGGGGCGGAAAAGTGGTTCACTCCAATGTCACTTCCATTGAAAAGGGACAGACAGGAGATCCGGGGGAAAAAAGAGCTATCTTTTTCCGGGAAAATCAGGTGTTAGGATCGATCACAGGCAATACGCAGTTCGGTATTTTTGGGAAAATGCCTCAAAACCCGACTAAGGGTTTGTATGAGCAAGCGATTCCTGTAGGGTTGTCGGAGGATGTCTAGGAAGGACCTGCTGAAATTTTGACGGTGGTGGAAGGAGAAAAGGTGGAACGCTACCGCATTGAAATTGTCCATCAGATTCATCAAAAATATCCTGCCACCAAAGGGATGATCATTAAAGTGACCGATCCCCGATTATTGAAAAAAACCGGTGGAATTGTGCAAGGGATGAGTGGCAGTCCGATCATTCAACAGGGGAAGTTGGTGGGGGCCGTCACCCATGTCTTTGTCAACGATCCCACATCGGGTTACGGTACCTATATTGAATGGATGCTGAAGGATGCAGGCGTATTGGAAAAAACGGGTCTCCAAGATGGAGCCCGTTTTTTTTATAAATAATTCCCTGCATCAGGAAATTTCCAAAAAGGAAGGAGGGAATGACAGGTTTTTTGTCGAAGCCATGTAGTAAAGTGACAAGGACGTTTTACAGAGAGGGAGGGGGACCTGTTTTGGATAAGATGCGTGTGTTGCTGGCTGATGACAACCGCGAGTTTGCGGATCTTCTGAGAGAACATCTGGATCTTCAAGAAGATATCGAAGTGATCGGCATCGCTTATAATGGCAATGAAGTGATGGAGTTACTGGAGAAAGAGAGACCAGATGTATTGGTCCTGGATATCATCATGCCCCATCTCGATGGCCTGGGAGTGTTGGAGAAACTGAATGGCCGGCCGGAACCGATGCCGAAAATCATCATGTTGACGGCATTCGGTCAGGAGAATATTACACAACGGGCAGTGGAGTTGGGGGCGGCGTACTATATCCTCAAGCCCTTTGACATGGATGTGTTGACAGACCGGATCCGGCAGATGCAGGGACGTCCAGTCACAACCACCCAGGGAAGTGCAGTAGCTACAACAGGTGAACGATCGGACAATCTAGACGCGCACATCACCAGTGTGATTCATGAAATCGGTGTTCCCGCTCATATCAAAGGTTATCTGTATCTACGGGAAGCGATCACCATGGTCTACAATGAAGTGGAACTGCTGGGGGCGATCACGAAAACTTTGTATCCTCGGATCGCGGAA
>CAUGKZ010000013.1 GCA_959600065.1 uncultured Kroppenstedtia sp.
ACAGATATGGGAGGTAGGGGCATGGGAGAAACCCCCTTGTTTGATGAGTTGGGCCACCCCATTTGGATGGACAGGGAAGAGTTTCGAACGCATGTGATTCCAGAAAACATAGAAGCGGATTGGGACGACCCTCATAATCTTTATACCTTTACAGTTCAATTGTATAAGGATGGTTTTCTGAAAGAAGCGGAACAGGGAGTGAACCGTCTCTTGGAACTGACGGACCAAGAGGAGGAGGTCCTGCTGTTGCAGGCTCTGGTTCTGATGAGAGAGAACAACCCTGAGGAAGGGGAACGGGTGTTGCTTCAATGTATCGATAAGTACCCGGACAGAGGCGTCGCCCATACATACTTGGCTCGAATTCTGGATGCTCGTGGAGAACGGGAACAGGCAGTCCAACAGTTGAAGGAAGGCTTATCCAAAGAGCCGAATCAGGAGACCGCTCTTCGCATGTTTACAGAATGGGTCGGCGAGCAGGAAGAGGCAGCCCCCTTTTTGGAGCAGTTGTCGGAAACTACGAACTCTTGGTGGCCTCTGTTGGAACTTGGAAAGTTACACTTCAAAAAGAAGAGCTTCTCCGATGCGATGACTTACTTTCAAAAGTGTTTGGATCGAATTCGCGAGGATCGCACCGAAGAGGATTTGCCATCATGGGAAGAAGAAACAACCACGATGACGGTTTCATCTTTACTTCGTAAGGAAGGCTTGACTGAAGAACTGATTCAATTCAGTAAGAAATATTGGACACCCGCCTACATAACCCCTTTCCTTGGGATGGACTATGCCCAGGCTCTGTATGACTCGGGGGATCCTAAAGGAGCGGTGGATATTCTCGCCCGGATGCTGGAATATATCGCTCCCGAATATCAGCATATGGTCCATCTTCGGATGCAACAATTGGATCCGATCCCCGAAAAATCTTGAAATAAAGCTCCCGCCTCCAGGGATTTGGATGGTGGGTTTTTTGTATAAAAAACGCGCTTAAAAAGCGCGCGGACAGGCTTTCGATCTGTGGGAATGCCTGACTATTCAAGTGTTTTTTTGTGATCCTTCACTGACTTTGATTTCCTTGACGGATCTGCTTTTTCTGATGCGATATTAGCCAATTCACCGCTTTGTTCGTATGCAAATTGCACCGGATCTAGATGAAGATCCTTTGGGGCTTCTCTGCGCTCTTCCTCCTCGTTCATTTCGTAAAGCCTCCTCGGAACCTGGGATTTGGGGTAGAACCCTGGTTCTCAGTTTGTCTTGTGAAGAGAAAATTTATGCGAGGAGGGGAAACGGCGCATATTGTCGTACAGGGACGCGGGATCAGGGGGGATTCGGTGTTTGTATATGATAAAATGGATCTCAATGGTGGGAAGGAAAGGAGCAGGGGCATGGAATACAGTGAAGACATGAAAAAACGCTTACGTCGGGTAGAAGGGCAGCTACGTGGGGTTTTGCGAATGATGGAGGAGGAGCAATCGTGTAAAGACGTGGTTTCTCAACTTTCTGCAGTTCGGTCAGCGGTGGATCGGGCTAGTGCCTATATCGTCAGTCGCAACTTAGAGAAACGAATCCGGGAGGAATTGAATAAGGAGGAAGGCCAAAATACCGAGAAATTAGTGGAGGAAGCGATCCATCTGTTAGTGAAGAGCCATTAATATATATCGGGTTATGGTCCCGATGTAATTTGAGAGCCCAAATCTCACCTGCAGTATGACTTTTTAAACAATGCGAATCTATCTTCCTTTTAATGTAGCTTCATGGTCTTTCATCCATCCCGAAAATATATGAAAATAAGCATAACGGATGATACAGAGGAGCTCAGGGAAGGGGAAAGAGGATGCGTACCATTTTGGCAGTGGATGATGACCGGGATATCGTTCATCTAATTACAGAAGGGTTTCGGTATGAGTCATCTTTTGAGGTGATTCCCGCCTATACGGGGGAAGAAGCCTTGAAAATCGTGAACAGCCGCCCGGTGGATTTTGTCATTCTCGATATTATGTTGCCTGGATTGGACGGGATGGAGACCTGCCGGCGCATTCGGCAACAGCATACCGTTCCGATTTTGCTGTTGAGTGTCCGGGACCGAGAATTGGACAAAGTCATCGGATTGGAAATCGGCGCAGATGACTACCTGACAAAGCCTTTCAGTCCCCGTGAGTTATTGGCGCGGGTAAAGGCACACTTTCGACGGGTGGAACGAATAAAGCAAGAGATGGGTCCTTCCGCTGGGTCAGGCCCTCTATCCATCAATGAGCAGACTTACGAAGTGGTGGTGGATGGGGAGAAGGTGGATCTGTCTGCAAAGGAGTTTCAAATCCTTTCCTATCTCGCCAAACATCCCAATCAAGTCCTTTCCAGAGAACAGCTCTATCAAAAAATTTGGGGGCAGGAATTCGGGGACCTGAATACGGTGACGGTCCATATCAAAAATATCCGTAAAAAAATAGGACGGGATTGCATCAAAACGATCTGGGGAGTGGGGTACAAATTTGCTTGGGAGAGTGAGGAAGGGTGAAGCTGAAGTGGAAGATCCCTTTCCTCTTTTTTTTGTTGGCCTTTGTGTTGTTTTTTGTCAGTGTTTTCTATCTTCGGGTGGAAGTGATTGAACGCATCTGGGAGCGGGTCTCGGACCGGCAACAGGTTCATCGTGAGAGTGAGGCGCAAATGATGAACCAGGTGGCTCGTCTCCATCCAGATATAGAGAAAATTCACTCTTATTTGCAACAAAGGGCTCTTCGGGAACAACTCTCCGTAACTTTGTTCCAGGCGGATGGGGTAACCCCTCTCCTGAAAATTTCCTCTGCACAAGACGGAAAGACCTCGGAAGAGAGGTGGTTTCCTGTCAGAAGCCAAGGGAAAACGGTTTATTTGATCCAGGTAATCCGTCCTTTCCGGGAGGAGGAGATCGGGTTGGAGGAGGCCCTGACGGACACATTTGCATTTCTGATGCTGCTTCTGTCGGGGTTGATTCTGCTGTTGGCCCTCTATTTTAACATGTTGATTATCCGGCCCTTGGCCCGGCTGAATCAACGTTTGGACCAGGTGAATCTGGAAAACCCGATGCCTCCTCTCACCAGTAAGCGTTGCGATGAAATCGGAGTTCTTTACCGCCGTTTCGGTGAGATGGAAGAGAGACTTCACCATGCCCATCGGGAGCAGGTGGATATGGTGGCTGCCATTACCCACGATCTCAAGACCCCTTTGACTTCCATCCGGGGTTTTTTGGAATTGTTACTCACCCGTCATGACATGTCTGCGGGAGAAAAGGAATACCTTCAACTAATTCGAAAAAAAGAGGAACAGATGAACCAATTGCTTAACTCCTTTTCCGAGTATACCCAAAAAGAAATACAACTAAAGGATGTGGAGTTAACGCAGATGCCGGTGAGCCCTCTGTTTCGATCCGTGGTAGAAGAATATGAAGCGGAGCTCTTCGGTTTGGGACATCGTTTGCTTTGTCGGAATCACCTCGGACTCGAACAAGTCCGGATTCATGAAGGGATGCTGAGACGGGTGTTTGCCAACATCGTCAGCAACTCAGTCCGGCACGGTGACAGAGCTCAGCTGACTCTAACCTGGACTGCTTTTAGTGAGGAGGGGCGAGTCTATTTTCGACTGGAGGATAACGGAAAGGGGGTTTCGCAAGGGAATCTATCGGAACTTTTCCAGCGTTTCTATACAGTGGATCCTTCACGGGGAAGTGGGAAAGGTTCTGGCTTGGGATTGGCCACCTGCCGTTCGATCATCCATCGCCATGGGGGAGAGATCTTCGCTTTCTCCTCTTCCATGGGCGGGTTGGGTATCTCTTTCAGCCTGCCGGTAGTTCATCAATCGTAAGTCGGATGGAGGGCGAAATTTACCTTTCTTCATTTTTGTTTTATCTTTGATTCAGTTTTCATTGGTAACATAAACCCATAAACTCAACGATATGGGAGTGAGGGAGAACCTTGAGGAAAATCATCCGTTGGAAGTGGTGGATCCTTGCTTTGTGGGCGGTCATCTCTGTCCTGGCTGTGATCACCCTACCGGATATGGGTGAGCTGGTCAGAGAGAAGGGGCAGCCTGCCATCCCGGAAAACTACTCATCCCAGTTAGCCGGGGATTTAGAGAAAAAACTAAATGAAACCTCCAGCAAGGGTAATGAGATGACCTTGATGGTCGTTTTCACAGGCGAACAGGAAAAACTGAGCTCCACGGATCTGAAGAATATTAAAAAATCCATTCAACGATTGAAAGATCAGGATCAAGAATTGGGAATTTCCAGCGTATTGACCCATTTTGACGAAAAGGCCCTGAAAGAACAGTTCGTTTCCAAAGATGGTACCACGATTCTCTCCGTTCTTTCCGTGGATCGGGGGCAGCGTTCGGTTCCGGAAGTGAGAGACAGTCTGGAAAAAGCTCTGGGAAACCCTGATGTCAAATATGAATTGACCGGGGCGGATCTGATCAATGAGGACTTCGCCCGCACCACATTGGACGGGGTCCGCAAAACAGAACAGATCACCGTGATTTTTATTATTCTAGTGTTGTTGCTCGTATTTCGTTCCCCATTGGCTCCCTTGGTCTCCCTAATTTCTGTCGGGGCTTCCTATCTGGCGTCACTGGCAGTGGTGGCCCATCTGGTAGATCAGCTTGATTTCCCCTTTACCAATTTTACACAGATCTTTTTGGTACTCGTCCTATTTGGAATCGGCACGGACTACAATATCCTGCTCTTTTCCCGGTTCAAGGAAGAGATGGCCCGGCGCAAGTCTGTCTCTCTCTCCATTGTAGAAACATACCGGACGGCTGGAAAAACTGTAGTTTACAGTGCTTTGGCCGTTATGATCGGATTTGCCAGCCTCGGGTTGGCCCAATTTTCCATCTATCAGGCAGGGGTGGCTGTAGCTATCGGGGTTCTGTTTTTGTTGTTGTCCCTGTTCACGATTATTCCTTTCTTCATGTCGATTCTAGGAAAAACCATGTTCTGGCCTGCTCGAAAGATGGAGGGACATACGGAAAATCGGTTGTGGACGTTTTTGTCATCCACCTCCTATCGACGCCCCTTAGTCTCTTTGTTGGTCGTCGTGATCTTGACCGTGCCGGTCCTGTTCCTCTATGAGGGAAATCTCTCCTACAACAATCTGGAGGAGATGGATAGTGAATCTCCATCTGTCCGTGGCTTCAATATGATCTCTGACCACTTCAGTCCGGGTAAAACGATGCCTGCTTCGGTGGTGCTAGAGAGCGACAAGCCTTTGGACAGCCCGGAGGGGATGGCTTTTATCGATCAGGTGACTGAATCGCTGACCCGGGTGCAGGGAGTGGAGGCGGCCTTTGGTCCCACGCGTCCCCAAGGGAAGCCCATAGAGGAGTTGTACATCGACAAGCAGACGAAACAGACCAAAGATGGGATTGGCGAAGCTGGTAAAGGAACCGGACAGATTCAACAGGGGCTGGATGAAACAGTTCAACAAATTCGGAAAGGAACAGACCAAGATTTCTCCCGGGTGGAAGATCTGGTGGAGGGTACTGAATCGGCTCAGATCGGAGTCTCCCGGATTCGCCAGGCGATGGAACAAATACAGGGGGGAGTGGGGCAAGGGGCCGGTGGGGCCCAGGAGGTTCATTCCGGACTGAAGCAACTGGAATCCGGGATGACCCAACTCTCGTCTTCTACAGATCAGTTATCCGGGGGGATCGGCCAACTAAATACCGGGTACCAACGTCTGGGAAGCGAGTATAAAAACCTGGAGAATCAACTGAGCGGGCTTCAGTCCCTCGCCTTGCAAATGACAAAACAGGTGCAGTCATTGGAGCAATCCCATCCCGAACTTTCCGCTGACCCGAATTTTCAGGGGTTAAAAGGGATGTCTCAAAAACTGGAGGGATCTTTGGGGCAGCTGGAATCGGGTTTGAATACTCTGAACAGCAACCTGGGCAAGACCAATGCCAGATTGTCTGAAGCCCACACCGGATTGAAACAAGTGGCTGAGGGGCAACGGAAAATGTTGGCCGGTATGCGCGAACTAAAAGCAGGTTCTTCTCAGTTGGCTGAAGGATTGCAAAAAGGGGCCCAGGGACAGAGTCAGGTGACTGACAGTCTGTATGCAGTGGAAAACGGTCTGGGAGAGATCACGCAAGGGCAGAAGCAATTGAACACCGGATTGCAAGGGCTGGAAAGCAATCTGAGCCAGTTAAGAAACGGTCTTGGAAAAAGTGCCGATGGGCTGGATCAGATTACAGAAGGATTGCAACAAGCCGAAGGATATCTCGGAGATATGTCCCGGACAGAGGCTTCCCACACTTTCTTTGTTCCGGAGAAGGTTCTCAAGGGAGAGGAGTTTCAAAAGGGACTGGATGCGTATATGTCCGATGACCGCAAGGTGATGAAATGGGAGATTATTTTAGAGGGGGATCCCTATGCTGAGGACGCGATGGATACGGCGGCTGAACTGGATTCCACAGTTTCCGGGAAACTGGAAAAGACCGAATTCGCCGATGCCCGTCACGGAGTCGGTGGAGTCTCTTCCCAAAATCGTGATCTGAACCAGATTTCCACCGGAGATCTAAATCGAACCGCTCTGTTGATGTTAGCGGGGATTACGTTGGTTCTGCTGTGGATTCTGCGTTCTTTTTGGAACACCGTCTATATTATCGGCTCGCTGATTTTGTCCTATTTCACAGCATTGGCGACTACGGAACAAATTTTCTCCAACTGGTTAAGCATCGGTGAACTGACCTGGTCGGTCCCCTTCTTCTCGATGATCATGGTGATCGCACTGGGAGTTGACTACAGTATCTTTCTCATGATGCGCTACCGGGAGTATCCGACGCTCACACCTGGCGAAGCATTCGCCCTTTCCGCCAAAAAAATCGGATCGGTGGTGATTTCTGCAGCGGTGATCCTTGCTCTCACCTTTGCAGCTTTGTATCCCTCTGGAGTATTAACCCTGATCCAGATCGCCACGGTGGTGATTATCGGACTATTCCTCCTCGCTTTTGTCATGCTCCCCATCTTCCTTCCCGCGATGATTTCCGTTACAGAAAGACTGAATACGGTGCCAGCACAGAAGAAGGAAGAGATTTCTTGACTCTCTGCCCCTGCGGGGGCTTTTTTACATGGGATCACGTTCCTGTATGAGAAACAGGGGGATAGGAAAATATTTGTAAATGAATGTTTGAGCCGGATTATTATTTCCTTTCCAACACAAAATGATTATTATAAGATAGGATTGGTTCTAGATGAGTCCACTGGGAGTAAAAAATTGCCGTCCATTAGGGGGTATCCAGTTTGCTGTTTAATCGCTCAAAAGACTCTGTGTTCTATCAAACACTTGTGGAGGCGGCGGGGAATATCGTCGAGGCCATGCAGCTTTTCCGCCAAAACGTGGAGACGTTGGAGCACAAGGAGGAGTATGCAGAGAAGCTCAAAGACCTGGAGAACAAAGGAGATGAACTTACCCATCTGCTGGTGCGTGAACTGAACCAAACCTTTGTCACACCCATGGACCAGGAGGATATCCTGCAGTTGGCTTTAAAACTGGATGACGTGCTGGACGGGGTCGAAGCCTGCGCTTCCAGGTTTGTCTTTTGTCATGTGGACAAGACTACGCCTTATCTGATGCAGTTCGCGGAGATTCTGGAAAAGTCAGCTGAGTTCCTGCAAGAGGCTTTTATTTCACTGGAGAAGCGTGATTTTAACAGCATTCAGAAGTATGTGGTGGAAATCAATCTGTTGGAAAACCAGGCGGATCGATTGATGCGGGAGTCGGTGGGTTCTCTGTTTGAAAATCCGGTGGATCCGATCGAATTGATTAAGATGAAAGAAGTGTATGAGCGGTTGGAAGATGTGACCGATACCGCTGAAGATTTGGCCGATGTGCTGGAAAGTGTGGTTATGAAGTATGCTTGACCCGACCGTGTTGATCGTTCTGGTCGTCGTCCTTGCTCTGATCTTTGATTTCACCAACGGTTGGAACGACTCGGCCAATGCGATCGCCACCGTGATCGGGACCCGTGCCCTCACTCCTTTCAAGGCGTTGATGTTGGCTGCTACGCTCAACCTAGCTGGGGCTTTTTTTTCCACGGCTGTCGCGAATACGATAGCCAAAGGGATTGTTAACCCTGAATATGTCACTCAGCTGGTGATTGTGGCCACGCTGGTAGCCGCAATCATCTGGAACGTAGTGATGACACTGATGGGCTTGCCTATCAGTGCTTCCCACGGATTGATCGGGGCATTGGTTGGAGCAGCTGTTGCTTTTAAAGGCTTTGCCGCCCTCCAATGGAGTGGGATCATGATGATCCTGGTCGCTCTTCTGGTTTCGCCGATCCTGGGAGCGATCTTGTCATGGCTCATGATGAAGCTGATCCGGGAACTGTTTCGGAATACCGCCCCTTCCAAGGTAAAGCGTCTCTTCCGTCCTCTGCAGATCTTGTCGGCCTCATTTATGTCTTTTAGCCATGGGACTTCAGATGCACAGAAAGCGATGGGAATCATTACTCTGGCTTTGATTACCGGAGGATTTATCCCTGATAATGGAGGGGTTCCCTTGTGGGTGATCGCCTCCGCTGGGCTGGCGATGGCTCTGGGAACAGCCCTCGGCGGATGGAATGTGATCAAGACCCTGGGTATGCGCCTCAACCATCTGAACACTGCCCAGGGATTTGCAGCGGAAACTGCAGCGGCGGTCCTGTTGGCGACAATTTCCAAGATCGGCATTCCAGTCAGCACCACCCATACGCTCACCGGCTCGATCATCGGCGTGGGGGCTGCAGAACGGGTGAAATCGGTTCGGTGGGGTGTAGCTGGAAAAATTGTGTATGCCTGGGTTTTCACCCTTCCCGGAACGGCTGTGATGAGTTGGTTGATCTATCAGGTGTTGAGCATTTTAGAATAGAGCGGATGTTTTTGGACAACCTCCTGTCAAGACCGCTTGTCCGCAATCGAAGGCCCTCCCGATGGGAGGGTCTTCACTTAGTTCGGACCACTGGTGTGAACACGGGTCGCTCTTTTTTGTAGCTACCCTCCTTTCCTGTATCGCAAAAGAGGTTTCCCAATAAATCGTACAGGGTATCCTCGGCAATCTCGCCTTTCCAGAAAGCGAGGGTCCAGCGGAGAAGATCGGCTCCTTCCTCAAGGGCGGACTCCCAGAGTGTGAGGAAGCTATGTTCTTCTTTGGAAAAAGGGGGATGGACCCATTCACCTGACTCGTTCAGGAAATCCATCTCCTTCCGAACAGGTCGGTAACGGAAAGGAGAGATGGCTCCCAAGGTGAGCAACCATTTGAAACCCGTCGGATCATGAAAGAGGGAAAGGGCCCGCTTCATATCTTGATAGCTTTCATTCCAATGATGGGGTAAAACAGGTATTGTCTCTTGCGGGAAATGTTTTTGGGCAGCTCCTTGCAACACTTTCACCCATTGTCGGGGAAGGGAAGTTCCGATATCAATTCGGGGTACCACTGGACTCTTCCAAGTCTGAATCCCTTCCAAGTGTTGGGCCAACAAGGTGTCGATCATGGTATCAAGTTTCTGGTTGCTGTATTTTTTGTCTCCGGATGGATAGCGAATATAGAGATGGGTACGATGATCCAAGATCTGATGGGTGAGAAATCCGGACACATAGTCCCGCATACCGGGATGTTCCGCTGCGGCTAAGATCAGATCCATCAAGAATGGTCCGCAGTGCTTTTGATGAATGGCTCGGCCCAATCGACGCACAGATTTGTCCCGCTTCCAGGGCCAAAAGTTATGGTACAGGAGAAAATCAGAACCCTGACAGCCGAGGTGAAAGGTGCGTAAGTCGTCTGAAATGGACCATCCCGCCTGCTTCCGGACCCGGTCTCCGAACAGGATGTGACTCCATACATGGGGCAAAAGAGATCAGCTCCTTTCAAAGGCTGGATGAATACCGGGTCGGAAAGGAAAAGGTTGATCCATCTCTATTCGTTTTTTTGTGACAATATTCCTTTCTCTATTTTCATAAAAAAGGATATCCTGTTAGGTTCATGGAAAAGTGAGTTGAAGATCCATGAAGCAGCCGGTAATTGTAATGGGAAGAATTATGATAACATGAAGGAATCATGGTGAAATGAATCACTTTTTAAGATCCTGGTAGTGATTTACGTTTCGAATGGGGAGTCGTAAAGGAGGATGTAATAGTGTCGATCGATTGGCAACAACAGATGAGCAGGCTACAGGGAGAGATGATGGAACGGTTGAAGGAGCTCTGCTCCATTGAGAGCGTCTTGGACGAGTCCACTGCTGGACCCGGTGCCCCCTTTGGCAAAGGAATCGCTGAAGCCCTCAGCTATATGTTAGAACTGGGGGAACAAGAGGGGTTTCGCACTAAAAATGTGGAGGGTTACGCCGGCCATGTGGAGTATGGTGAAGGGGAAGAGACCCTTGGGATCTTGACCCATCTCGATGTGGTGCCGACAGGGGAAGGCTGGATATCGCCACCCTTTGCGCCGGAGATTCGGGAGGGGAAGTTTTATGCCCGGGGAGCTCAGGATGATAAAGGACCGGCTATGGCTGCTTTTTTTGCACTGAAGTTGGTGAAAGAGCTGGGCCTGCCACTGAACAAACGGGTCCGCCTCATCCTCGGCACCGATGAGGAGACCCACTGGCGGGATGTGGACTACTACTTCCAGCGGGAACCGATGCCGGAGACAGGGTTTGTTCCCGATGCGGACTTTCCCATTATCCATGCGGAAAAGGGATTGCTGGATCTGACTCTGACGGGAACCGTCCAGACCGCCACCGACGAGGAGAGAGAGTGGATACTGACCCGGTTTGAAGCCGGTCAACGAGTCAACATGGTGCCGGAACTGGCTGCTGCCCGCCTGGAAGGGGAAGGCGATGTTTTTGCCTTGAAAGAGAAGTATCAGGAATACCTACTCAGCCATGGGATCCGGGGATACGCCGAAGAGGCGGATGATCACCTGATGCTGGTGGTGGAAGGGGTGGCTCATCATGGATCCGAACCGGATCGGGGGGTGAATGCTGCCTATGGATTAGCCCGGTTTCTGGACGGACTCTCTCTGGATGAACCGGGAGGACGATATGTCGCTTTCATTAATGACCTCCTGGTGGATGCCTTCTTCGGCGAGCATCTGGGCATTGAGCAAGAGGATGATCGTGTCGGCCGGTTGACGGTGAATGGTGGTGTCTTTCGCTATGAGCCCGGTGAAGGACAACATGCGGAGTTGAATATCCGTTATCCCATCTCCGGCGATGTGGAGGCGATCCGTCGACAGGTGGAGGAAAAAACCAAGGCATACGGCCTCTTGATCTCAGAAGAGGATCACAAGCCGGGGCATTTTGTGGATCCGGAGGCTCCTCTGGTACAGACCCTGCGCAGGGTGTACGAAGAGGAGACAGGGAAAAATGGCGAGCCCTTCGCCATCGGGGGCGCCACTTATGCCCGGGCGCTCCAGAATGGAGTGGTTTTCGGGCCCCTCTTTCCAGGAACCACTGAGACGGCGCACCAAAAAGATGAGTTCATTCCGGTGGATGAATTGGTGAAAGCAGCAGCTCTGTATGCCCGGGCCATTTATGAATTGGCAAAATAAGGGGGCTGGGAGATTTGCGAGAGGCGAGACTCTTGTCGGTTCAGGTGGGGAAACCTCAGGTATACTCGGTGGATGGTAAAGAATGGATCAGTGCCATTGCCAAGCAGACGGTGGAAGGACCGGTTTTCTTGGGGAAGCTCCACCTGCAGGGAGACGATCAAGCGGATCGCAAGCACCATGGCGGCCCGGATAAGGTGTGCTGGCCTACGCTGCCTCCCACTATGAGATGTGGAGAAGACAACCGGATCTGCCAGGGATCGGCCCCGGTGGCTTTGGGGAAAATTTCACGATATCCCATCAAGATGAAGATAGGGTTTGCATCGGGGATATCTATCAAGTGGGAGAAGCTCGGATTCAGGTATCCCAACCCCGGATCCCCTGTTGGAAGTTGGATCGGCGCTGGGGAGTGAAGGGATTGGCTAAGCGCGTGGGGGATTCCGGTACCAGCGGTTGGTACCTGCGGGTCTTGAAAGAAGGTAGGGTGGCGGCGGGGCAGACGATGGAACGGGTGGAATGTTCCGATTCTCGCTGGACTGTCCGCCAGGTGAACGAGATCCTTCACAAACGAGACTCGGATCCTGGGAGGATCCGGGAGTTAGCTACTTTCCTGACTCTAGCTGAAAGTGTACGCCGGATCTTGTCGGACCGCTTGGAGAGAATGAACTGATCTTCAACTCCGGGGGGCATGTTTAAGGGGAGGCGAATGCATGGCGGAAATACTGGATATCATGGGGCCGGATCTTAGAGTGATCGGGGTGGCCGATCGGGAACGGGTGCACCAAGAAGGGCTGTGGCATCATACCTTTGACTGTTGGTTGTACCGACGCGTGGAAGGAAAGATCTATCCTTTGTTTCAACTGCGTCATCCTAGCAAGAAAGCCCATCCTCAACAGCTGGATATCACCGCCGCTGGCCATCTCCAGAGTGGAGAAAGCCGGAAGGATGGGGTGCGGGAGTTGGAGGAGGAGTTGGGAATTTCGTTA
>CAUGKZ010000014.1 GCA_959600065.1 uncultured Kroppenstedtia sp.
GGATTGCACCAGATAGGAAGCGGCGATGATCACCAGGTACGCAAGGATAAGCAGAATGACCCCGATCACCCCGAATCCGAACAGCGCCTCGGGCGTGAGGGAGTTCTCAAAAGAAGCCACTCCGCCGATCGACATCAGGAGGATCAAGAACAGGATCAACACCCCCCCGTAAACAACGGCATTAGAAGCCGCAATACCAAGAAAAGTGGTCAAAGCCAATTTCAACCCATGTTTCCGCGCCAGTGTAAAAAAAGAAGCCAACGAAATTTTTCCTCCCTGATCAAATAATTGAAAGTATAAAACAACTCCATTGTACAATAAAACAAAGGAGAAAGAATAGAGATTTCATATAAAAAAGCAACCGATGATTCGGTTGCCTGCTTCATATCTCCATTCCATTTTTCTCACATGACCGACTCTACACCGTAGGCACGATCCAAGACCTCTAATTTTTTCCGGATGTGTTCCCGGTAGGTGTTAATATAAGCCTGAGGCTCTTTCGGGTTGGGTACACGATGGATCCGACCTGTTCCCGGAGGAATAATTTTGCTGACTGCGCCACAACCCAGCCCGATAATGGTCTGCCGTTCCTCCATAATGATGATATTGTACAAATTCTCTTCGCCGGGAAAGGAGTAACCCACATTCTCCTGATTCCCCAGGATATTTTTTTGACGGTACAGATAGTAGGGGACATACCCCATCCTACGGGTCCAGTCCCGGGCGTCGTTGACCATCTTCGTGATTTCATCCCGGTCGGCGGTCTTGTACTTTTCCGGATCGCGAGTCATATGGGAGCCACGTTTAAAGGAAAGAGTATGGACCGTGAGCGACTCCGGCTTCAGTTCCTCCATCACTTGGAGGGAGCGACGGAAAGTGTCCAGCCCTTCTCCCGGTAACCCGATGATCAGATCCATATTAATATTATGCAAGCCCATGGACCGGGCCAGTTCATATTTCTCCAAGGTTTCTTGAACTGTGTGGTGGCGACCGATCAATTTCAAAGTGTTTTCCTCAAAACTTTGAGGGTTAATGCTGATGCGATCTACTTTCCACCGCCGAAGAAGATCCAACTTTTCCGCATCCAGCGTGTCGGGACGCCCGGCCTCCACCGTCAGCTCTCGGACCCCCTCATAACCCGGGAGACTTGTTTTCATCTTCACAAACAGATCCTCCATCTGGCGAGCAGTGATCGAAGTAGGCGTTCCCCCGCCGAAATAGATGGAGGTCACCGGGAGCCCCCGCCTTTCCAACCAGGCACCGATCGCCTCCATTTCCTCATGGAGGCCGGCCAAAAACTCCTCCACGGAACCGTTGCGCCCCCGGATCGCATAGGCGGGAAAGGTGCAGTATGCACATTTGGTAGGGCAAAAAGGAATTCCGATATACAGACTTACCTCCCGATCCAACTCATAGAGATCAGGTAATACTCGGGTCTGCCTGTCTACGATTTCTTGCAAAAGTTCAATTTTAACAGGCATCAGTCGGTAATCCCGTTCCAGGACAGCAGCGGCCGCATCCGGGGTGAGTCCGTCCAACCGCATACGATGGAGCAATTTGGTCGGGCGGACCCCGGTCAAAACTCCCCAGGGTTGCCGGATTCCCGTCGCCTCCTCCATCACTTGCAACAGAGCACGGTTGACCACTTGCTTGATCCCTTTGCGCTCTTCTTTCTCTGAAGCCGAAGGGGGTGCAGGCCATTCATGAGTGCCATGCCAAACCTGATCCCGGTTGGAGTCGGTCAGCGTCACATCCACCCGAATCTGTCCTGCCCGCTGAATCTCAAAGTGGAAGAGTGTATCCGCTTCTTCCCGTACCTCCACCACTTTGGCCTTGGGAAAGAACAAACCGACGATCAATTCAATATCACGATAAAAGTTCGGGGAAACCCCCGAGACATGGAGCTTTTTCATAAAAAAACCGTGCAGGCCGGTGCCGCACGTACCTCCCTTGGATCCACCGTTGATTTTTTCTCCCCCAGTCTAACCGACTCCCCTGTAGATTTCAATAGCCATGAGGAACCTGGGTTAGGGTTTTCACTACGCTTCCGCCTAAGCCTTCCGGCGGGCAGCTATGTAGGAATTCATTACGGGTCCACAGCTTTCTTTTGCATATCTTTTCTTCTGAGAAAATCTTCCCCTCCCCTTCTACCGAAAGGGATTTCCCCATCTCGCCGATCCCACCAGTCAGTAAAACCGTGCTCTGCCGACTGGATTCTTACTCGCTGTTCCTTTTCCGTTCTGCGCATCTGTTTTCCCTCCCGTGATCCGTTCTTCTATAGTGTGTCCACGGAAGGAGACCAAAAGATGTATCCAGAATCATTTATTACGTGCTTTTAGTGAAAAAAAGCAAAAAACTCACCGATCATCCAAAAAGGTTCCCAGAAAGTTAACCTCTCGCTTTGGGCAGCACACGAATCATCCCTCCGACACCCATTTTTCTAATTAATCCTCAATCCCGATATCAACAGCTGAAGTCCCTTCAAAAGCGTTGGATAGTTCTAAACCCTTCTGTGGTAACTCGCATTTCGAAAATATGCAATGGTGAAATTGTCTCATGTGAATAAAACCCCTGGGTGAGGTGAGATCCAGTGAATGGAGAACAATCTGCGGATTATGATCCCTTTGCCGATGTCTATGCCCGACATTGGAGCCACCTGATCGAATCCAGGCGGTGCTGAAATCGGAAGTGTTGTCCGAGTTGGAACCGGGAGATCGGATCCTGGATCTGTGTTGCGGCACTGGCGGATTGGCAGAAAAACTCACGGAAGCGGAGTGACGGGGATCGACCATTCAAAGGCGATGCTCGTCCATGCCCGTCAGCGAGCCCCCAGGGCGCGCTTCCTATGGGTTGACGCCCGTTCCTTCACAGTGGAACAACCCCAACACGCCATCCTCTCTACCTTTGATAGTCTGAATCATATCCTGGATTCATCAGAGTTGGAGCAAGTTTTCCACCAGGTTCGGCAGGCTTTGGTGCCTAGAGGGATCTTCTACTTTGATTTGAATATGCATGAAGGTTATTTGAAACGGTGGAAAGGCTCCTTTCACATCACAGAGAAAGACTTGGTCTGTGTGATGGATGCCCATTATGACTCCGAGCGGAGGTTAGCCTATAACGATTTCACTCTATTCACCCCAGAGGATCAGGGATGGAAACGGAGTGATTTCACTCTGACCCAAAAAGCTTACTATAAAGAGGAAGTTTTCCGGATGCTTTCTTCCGCCGGTTTTCGGGACATCCACGCCAAGACTTCCGAAGAAGTCGGTTTCGACTCCTGGGGCCGCATGTTTTTCAAATGCAGAAAATAGGATCTCAAGAACAGAGTGAGTCTCCTCCATCCATCGCTGGGATCGAGACAAGCGGGATCAAATGGCAAGCCTTGATCCCTTCAGCCCATCAGATAAGTAGTACCTGTGGTTGAGTGAATCCACATCCCTGATCGACTTTATGGGTGCACTCCACAGATTGACAGTTCCCACATCGCAAAAGATGTGGTATTTTTATGAGGTATTTGTTTTAAATATTCATTTGCATCCGTGCTTCGATGAATCAACAGATAAGGTGGAATTAAGAATGAACTCCCGTAAATTTTCTCCGTCATCATCAGACTATCTGAAGTTCCTCATTCCCTCTCTGATCGGAATCTTCCTGTTTATGATCCCGATTCCTTCTGAGGCGGGAATCACGATCCCGGTGGCATGGTTAGCAGAAATAGTACAAAATGGCTTATCTGAGATCCTGCCTCACATCGTGACGGGGATCCTTCTCATCGCCCTCATCGGCTCTCTGATCGCCAAATGGGTTCAACCTGCCTGGATGATCAATCACGCCTTCCTGAAGGGTCTCCTGGATGTGAAACCCATGTGGCTGATCGCCCGGATTTTGAGTTTCATCTTTGCCTTCATCACCCTGTTCCAGATCGGACCTGAAGGGATCTGGTCCGAGGAGACAGGGGGGACGCTCCTGTACGACTTGCTACCGGTGCTGTTTTCTGTATTCCTGTTCGCCGGCTTCTTTCTACCGTTATTGATGGATTTCGGTCTGTTGGAGCTGTTCGGCGCTCTGCTCACCCCCTTGATGCGTCCCCTGTTCAAACTGCCGGGCCGCTCTTCCATCGATTGTTTTGCCTCCTGGTTAGGAGACGGCACTGTCGGAGTCTTGCTGACCAGTAAACAGTACGAAGATGGATTTTACACCCGGCGGGAGGCGGCGGTGATTGGCACCACCTTTTCAGTGGTCTCGATCACCTTCTCCATCGTGGTGTTGGCCCAGATGAATCTGGAAGACCTATTCATTCCTTACTATCTGACCATTTGTCTCGCGGGTCTGGTGGCAGCCATTGTGATGCCTCGCATCCCTCCCTTGTCCCGCAAACCGGATACCTACAGCGATGGATCTGCCAATCGTTTGGATGAATCCATCCCTGCCGGTTACTCCGCTCTTCGCTGGGGTTTGCAACAGGCCGCCACTCGGGCCCAAAAGCAACGGTTCCGCAATATTTTCAAGGGAGGTGCCCAAAATGTCCTCGACATGTGGATTGGGGTGATTCCCGTCGTCATGTCCCTGGGAACGATCGCTCTGATCATCGCCGAGTATACTCCGCTCTTCGTTTGGCTGGGTAAACCCTTTGTGCCTCTGTTAACCCTGCTCCAGGTTCCAGAGGCCGGAGCCGCAGCTCAAACCATGGTGATCGGGTTTGCTGACATGTTCCTCCCCTCTGTCGTCGGCAGTGGGATTGAAAATGAAATGACTCGGTTTATCATCGCTTGTGTCTCCGTGACCCAACTGATCTACATGTCGGAAGTGGGTGGGCTCCTCCTCGGTTCCAAAATCCCCGTCGACTTCAAGGACTTGGTGATCATCTTTCTCCTGCGTACCTTGATCACTCTCCCGGTGATCGTCTTGATGGCAAATCTCATCTTTTAAACAAAACACCCGCTCCCTGAGGAAGCGGGTGTTTTTTCGTTCAAGCCTGTAACACTTTTTTCGCATGTTGAATGACATTTTCCACGGTGAATCCATACTGCTCCATCACCACGGGTCCTGGGGCGGAAGCTCCAAAAGTGTCGATGCCGATCACTGCACCCCGGTCACCGGTATACTTTTCCCAACCGGAGGGATGTGCCGCTTCGATTGCCACCCGGGCTTTCACCCTGGAGGGCAACACCTCATCACGGTAGGCTTCCGGTTGCTCATCAAAGAGTTCGCGACAGGGCATGCTGACCACCCGTGCTTGGATCCCTTCCTTGCCCAGCTCCTTTTGTGCTTCCACGGCAAGATGAACCTCCGAGCCGGTGGCGATCAGGATCACATCAGGATCTTTCTCTGTATCGACGAGGACATATCCTCCCTGCAGAGTCCCCTCTTGTCCCCGATCCGCTGTTCCCTCCAGCACCGGCAACCCTTGCCGACTGAGTGCCAAGGCCACTGGACCATCCTTTTTCATCAGGGAATAGCGGTAGGCCGCCACGGTTTCATTGGCATCGCCGGGACGGAACACTTTCAGATGGGGAATCAAGCGCAGGGAAGGAATCTGTTCCACTGGTTCATGAGTGGGGCCGTCCTCCCCGACAGAGATGCTGTCATGGGTGAGCACGTACAACACCGGCAGTCTCGACAGAGCCGACAGGCGGATCGCCCCCCGCATATAGTCAGAGAAGACCAGGAAGGTTCCGCCATAAGGACGCAGTCCGCCATGATAGGCCATCCCGTTCAGTGCAGCACCCATTGCGTGTTCCCGCACACCAAACCAGAAATTGCGACCGGCATAATTCCCCGCCTGAAAGTCTTTTTCCTCTTTCAGCATCGTCTGGTTGGAGGAAGCAAGGTCGGCAGAACCACCTACCAACTGGGGAAGAGTTGGGGCCAAAGCGTTCAAGACATCGCCTGAGGCGGCACGGGTGGCAATTTTCTTGCTCCCTGCCTCATAGACCGGTAGCTGATCCTCCCAACCGGCAGGAAGTTCGCCGCGAATCGCCATTTCCAACTGCTCAGCCAGAGCTGGATGGGCCTGCTTATAGCTTTCGAAAAGTTTTTGCCACTCCGCTTCAGCTTGAATCCCTTTTTCTTTCAATGTCCGGAAGTGGCTTCTCACTTCTTCAGGCACATAAAAGGACTCGTCCCATGGCCAGCCATAAGCTTTGCGTACTTGGGCTGCTTCCTCGGATCCGATGGCTTTCCCGTGCACCTCGGAAGTACCAGCCAGATTGGGGCTACCGTAACCGATCGTGGTTTTCACCTCGATCAGGGTAGGTTGAGCGGTCTCGCGCTGGGCTTCTTCAATGGCAGAGGCGATCCCATCCAGATCGTTTTCCCCTTCCACCCGGAGCACCTGCCAGCCATAGGCCTCAAAACGCTGTTGCACATTCTCTGTGAAAGAACGGTTCGTCTCCCCATCCAGGGAAATATCGTTGGAATCATACAGGGCGATCAATTTGCCCAAGTGGAGATGCCCCGCCAGGGAAGCGGCTTCCGCCGAAACCCCTTCCATCAGATCTCCATCACCACAAAGGGTGTAAGTATAATGGTCGATCACCGGATAGCCGTCGCGATTGAACACGGCAGCCAAATGGGCTTCCGCCATCGCCATGCCAACAGCATTGGAGATTCCCTGCCCCAGGGGGCCCGTGGTCGCTTCCACACCAGGGGTGTGACCAAACTCTGGATGGCCCGGGGTTTGGCTTCCCCACTGCCGGAAATTTTTCAGTTCTTCCAGGGATAGATCATAGCCGAAGAGATGCAACAGACTGTATAAAAGCATGGAGCCATGGCCTGCAGACAGGATGAATCGATCTCTGTCAAACCAATCCGGGTGATCCGGGTTGTGTTTCATGTAGCGAGACCAGAGTGTGTAGGCCATGGGTGCAGCACCCATGGGCATCCCTGGATGGCCTGATTTGGCCTGTTCCACCCCATCGATGGACAGCATCCGAATCGTGTTGACAGCCAAAGTTTCAATGGACTGGCTGGTATTGGGCATAAACTTGGAGTCCTCCTTGTCCTCTGCTTTCTCATTCAAGCGTATTATAGCACAGCCAAACAAAAAAACCCTTCACGAATTCAGCAGAACACTTGAAGCATGTGATACCCTGCGATTGCAGGGGGCGGTATGGGATTCACATTTCGTTCCGTTGTTCTGGCGGCTCAAGTCGGGGGGCGAAGACCCTGGGCACGTCAGGCATCCTGTTCCTGTGGGGATGACAACTTTTTCACAACGCTTCGAGTGCCCGTAGGGATTCAGTCATTGGGTGTCCGCTCCAAAATCAAGGTCACGGGGCCATCATTGGTCAGTTTCACCTGCATCATGGCACCGAAAATCCCCGTTTCCACCTGAACTCCGTGGGACTCTAACTGCTGATTAAATCGCTGATAGAGGCCCTCAGCCACCTCTGGCCGCGCTGCCGCCAAGAAATTGGGGCGCCTTCCTTTGCGACAGTCTCCGTAAAGAGTAAATTGGGAAACCGAGAGAATGGCTCCCCCTACATCCAGTAAGGAGCGGTTCATCTTCCCCTTCTCATCTTCAAAAATCCGCAGGTGGACCAGCTTTTCTGCCAGGTAACGGATCTCTTCCTCTCCGTCCCCCTCTGTAAATCCCACCAGGCAGACGAGGCCGTGATCGATCGCTCCAGTTTTCTCCCCTTCTACGGAAACACTAGCATCTTTGGCACGTTGCACCACCACACGCACATTTTTCCCTCCCAGACTGATTTATTGCATGATGCGCCGTACACTGTAGATATCAGGCACTCTTTTGATTTTATCCACCACGGACTGCAGATGATTGATATTGCGAATGGAGATGGAGATACTGACCTTGGCCAAGCCCCGTCGATCCGCCTTGCCGCTGACCGCGGACAAGGCGACCTTGGTTTCAGCCACTGCTTGCAGAATTTCGTTCAACAAGCCATTTCGGTCCAGACCCGATACCTCGAGATCCACCTGGTAGGATTGATCCTGTCCCCCTTCCCACTCCACTGGGATCATTCGGTTCTCTTCCACCCCCTCCAGGTTGGGACAATCCGCTCGATGTACGGACACGCCCCGACCTTGGGTGACAAAACCTTTGATCTCATCTCCGGGAACCGGATGACAACAGCGGGACAGACGCACCAGCAGGTTATCCACTCCTTTGACCCGGACCCCGTGATCCAGTTGTTTCCGCCGAGTGGGCATCGCTTTCACATCGGGGAGAACCAAGGGTGGCTCCTCTTCCAGACGCATCCCTTCCGTCAAGCGGTTCACCACCTGTTGCGTGGACAATCCTCCGTATCCGACGGCGGCATACATATCCGTTTCATCAGAAAAATTGAAGTTGTGAGCCACTTTCTGAACCCGATCCCCTCCCATGACCGAGGAAGGATCGTAATCTTGCTTTTTCAGCGCACTCTCAATCATTTCCTGTCCCTTGGCTACACTCTCTTCTCTCCGCTCTTTCTTAAACCAGTTGCGGATTTTGCTGCGAGCTTGGGAGGACTTGACCAATTTCAACCAGTCCCGGCTCGGACCGTAACTGTGTTTGGAGGTGAGAATCTCCACAATATCCCCTGTCCTCAAGCGATGATCCAAGGGAACAATTTTGTTGTTCACCTTCGCCCCGATACAGCGGTTCCCTACCTCCGTATGGATGCGGTAAGCAAAGTCCAGCGGAACGGAACCTGAGGGCAACTCCAACACATCTCCCTTGGGCGTGAAGACAAACACGGAATCGGAAAACCAATCCACCTTCAAATTTTCGACAAACTCTCGGGCATCATGGGTCTCCTGTTGCATCTCCAATATTTCCCTGAACCATTTCAACTTTTCATTGAAGGAACCTTCGAGCTGGGCTCCCTCTTTGTATGCCCAGTGGGCAGCGATCCCGTATTCGGCGATCCGGTGCATTTCCCGGGTGCGGATCTGCACCTCGATCGGCTCTCCTTTAGGGCCGATCACCGTGGTGTGAAGAGATTGGTACATGTTGGCTTTGGGCATGGCGATATAATCTTTGAACCGACCCGGCATCGGTTTCCAGATAGTGTGGATGATTCCCAGAACCGCATAGCAGTCCCGGATCGAATCTACGATCACTCGCACAGCCAACAGATCGTAAATTTCATTAAACTGTTTGTGATCCTTTATCATCTTGCGGTAGATGCTGTAGATGTGTTTCGGCCGCCCGGAGAGATCCGCAGACAGATTCATCCCCTCAAGGCGATCCCGAATGGTGGCAATCACTTCATCTAGATATTTCTCCCGTTCCGCCCGTTTCTGCTTCATCAGATGAACAATTCGGTAATACTGCTGCGGATTGAGATTCCGCAGGGAGCTGTCCTCCAACTCCCATTTAATGGTCGAAATCCCCAGACGATGGGCCAAGGGAGCGAATATCTCCAGTGTCTCCCTGGAGATCCGGCGCCGTTTTGCCTCAGGCAGATATTTTAAGGTTCGCATGTTATGGAGACGATCCGCCAGTTTGATCAAGATCACCCGGATATCCTGAGCCATGGCTACAAACATTTTGCGATGGTTTTCCGCCTGGTGCTCCGCCGAGGATTTATATTTCATCCGTTGTTTCAATTTGGTCAGGCCGTCCACGATTTGGGCGACTGTCTCACCAAATTCAGCCTCCAAAACCTCCAGGGGGACCCCGGTATCCTCTACCACATCGTGGAGAATCGCGGAGATCAGGGTGGTGGCATCCATCTGAAGTTCCGCCAAGATCCCAGCGACCGCCACCGGGTGATGAATATATTCCTCACCGGATTTTCGGGTCTGACCCCTGTGGGCCTCCTCGGCAAAGAGATAGGCCTTTTCCACCTGCTCCAAGTCTTCTTTATTTAAATAGTGACCCGCTTGATCCAACAGTTCCTCAATTGGCATATTCCACTCACCTAAAATCATGTATTTAAAATAATTTTTCCTTATATTATCTCCAATCCCCCCTGTGAAGTAAAGGGAAAAGAAGATATAAAAAGGCCCGGCGAAGCCGGGTTCCTCGTTCCCTTCCGAAGCCGGAGCCGCTGGATCCAATCAACCGCGGCGACGACGCCGAAAGCCTATCTTAAAACGGATATAAAGAAAAAGTGCTGAAAACAGGATGGCCAAAATCAACATCATCATATATCGAGTCACATCATCCTCTTCCGCTTTATTCATCAAATACGGCACCACTACGATTCCACCGTAGGCCGTAACCTCGAAAGAGAACAGAAACCTCTTCCAGACCCGATAAAGATAATCCCTCACTTGAATATCGCCAGGGGTGAACAGCTCTTTAAAAAACATAATTACAATAAGCACCATCCAAATCACAAAACCAAATACAACCAACGTGGCAAATGCGGCAACTAATTCGGTGAAAAAATCGCCGAACAAGAGGATTCCCCCCTTTTCTCAATGTCTTTTCCAGAATAGCAAAAACCATTCCTAATCAAAAGGGGGACTTGGGAAGATGGGCCAAGTTGTCCCCCTTTGCTGACAGGAATTCAGTTTCTCCATTCCTTCCATTTCTCTTCCCATTCTTCTTTTTTCTTTTTCCATCGATTCTCTATCTTTTCTCTTTCCCGTTCCCATCCCTTTTTCAGATCATCCCCCAGGTTCCCTTTCTCGTCGTCTTTCTTCTTCTCTTCTTCCTTCTCTTTACTCTCCTCTTCCGGAGGTGTCCGATCTATTTTGGGTGGAGTCTTCCACTTGACCTCGGATAGATCGAACTGTTTTACGGGGCGCCCCTGCAGAGCACCGCTCATCAGTTCCCGAAAGATCGGAGCAGCCGTACTTCCGCTGGAGGTGGTCAGGAAGTGTTCGCTATCGGTTTTGTCATAACCGACCCAGACGGCTCCCACCAGCTCTGGGGTATAGCCGACAAACCAGTTATCTTTCGCCCCGTCCCGCCCGTCAGGCAGTTGGGTAGTCCCCGTCTTCCCGGCAGTGGGTCGACCGGGAATTTGTGCCTTGCGACCGGTTCCTTCTTGCACCACGCCTCGCAGCATATAAGTAATGTGTTGCGAAACAGTGGGTTGGGAGACACGAACCGATTTCTTATACCATTTTCCCAATACCTCTCCGTCCGCCGTCTCCACCCGCCGAATGGCATGGGCATCCACTACAATTCCATTGTTGGCAAAGGCGGAATAAGCCTGAGCCATCTGGAGGGGAGAGGCTCCTTCCTGCAAACCTCCCAATGCCAGCCCCAACTGCCGATCTTCATCGGTCAAGGGAATCCCTGAAGTTTTGGAGTAGCGAATTCCCTTATCTACTCCGATTTGATCCAACAACCAGACCGCTGGCACATTGAGAGAATCGATCACCGCTTCATACATGGTGACCTCCCCCAAATACTGTCCACTTTGATTTTTGGGTGCGTACTTGCCGAAGGAGATCGGTTCGTCCACCAGTCGTGCATCCAAACCATATCCTTGAATGAGGGCGGGAGCATAAACCGAGATCGGCTTCATCGACGAACCGGGCTGTCTCTTCAGCTGGGTTGCCCGATTGAACCCCCGAAAAACATGGTCTCCACGACCGCCTACCAAAGCTCGGAGCCCTCCTGTTTGAGGATCCACCAAGACACTGCCGCTTTGTACCAGAGTATCTCCCTTTCCCTGGGGAAACAGATCATCCCGAGCATACACATCCTCTGCAGCCTGTTGCATACGGGGATCCAACTCTGTATAGATGCGCAGGCCGCCGGAGAGCACCTCTTTCTCCGTCAGATCGTAGCGGTCGATCGCTTCTTGGATGATGGCATCCACGTAGGAAGGATAACGTCCTTTGTAGTCGTCGGCATCTTGGCCTTCCAGGACAATGTCTGTCTCCTTCGCTTTTTGTGCCGTCTTTTTATCGATAAACCCTTCCGCCTCCATCTTGGAGAGGACGACATCCCGGCGGGTCATCGCTTTGTTGAAGTTTTTGAAAGGCGACAAAGCGGAAGGGGCTTGGATCATCCCGGCCAACAGAGCTGACTCGCCGACGGTCAGATCCTTGGGTTCTTTGCCGAAATAGGTTCGGGCCGCCTTTTTCAATCCCCAGGCACCCTCCCCGAAGTAGATGGTGTTGAGATACACTTCCATGATCTCATCCTTGGTATACTTGCGTTCCACCTTTTTGGCCAAGAGAACCTCTTTGATTTTTCGTTTGTAAGTACGCTCATGGGTGAGGAACACATTTTTAGCCAATTGTTGTGTCAGGGTGCTCCCCC
>CAUGKZ010000015.1 GCA_959600065.1 uncultured Kroppenstedtia sp.
GGCAGCACACGACTCCCTTCCGCTGCCCATTTTCTGGTTAATCAACAGCCCTGGTGCTCTTGAAATGACCCTAGAAAGCAAAGAGCGTTCCAGTCTGGAACGCTCTTTGGAAAGGTTAATCAGCAAGCAGGGGATAGGCTCCCTCTTCATCATGGGTTTCCTGTCCGGTGCAGGGCGGGTTGAAGACACAAACCATGCGCAGATCGGTCTCGGCTTCCACCCGATGCCTCTCATGACCGTTTAATGTGTAGAGAGTACCGGGTTGGAGGGGATGGACGTCGCCAGTTTCTCGATTGGTGAGCTGTCCTTTCCCTTCGATGCAATAGACGGCTTCGATATGATTTTTATACCAAAATTCGGAGACGGTGCCGGCTCGGATCTGGGTGTCGTGGAGGGAGAAGCCGACTTGGTCTTTTTTCAGCAACAGACGGCGGCTGGTCCAGGTTTCACCCTTTACTTCATCCTCGGTGCCGACCAAGTCTTCCAGTTGCTTTACGATCATACGGATTCATCCTTTCCCTGGGTTACAAAGTTTTTTTAGTTTCTGTGATGCTATCTTCCAGGATGGTCAACCCTTTTTCCAATCCCTCACGATCGATGATCAAGGGGGGCAGGAGTTTGGCCACTTCATCGTCAGGGCCGGAGGTTTCCATGATTAAGCCGTGTTGGAAGGCTTGGGTGCACACTTTTTCTGCAAATCCTTTGCCGGAGAAGGCGATTCCCAACATCAGGCCTCGTCCGCGAACTTCTCCGTTGAGATCGGGATGTTTCGCGATCATTTGTTCCAAGGAGGAGCGAGTTTCCTCTCCTTTGCGTTGCACCTCTTGTGCGAAGGTGTCCGTCTCCCAGAATCGCAGGGCTTCTGTGGCGGCGAGGAAGGCCAGATTATGTCCGCGGAAGGTGCCGTTGTGTTCACCGGGAGCCCATTGATCCAGATCCGGGCGGATCAGTGTAACAGCGAAAGGAAGGCCAAATCCGCTCAAAGATTTGGAGAGGCAGACAAGATCCGGTCGGATGCCAGCAGGTTCAAAGCTGAAAAAGGTACCGGTACGGCCACAGCCCGCCTGTACATCATCTACGATCAGGAGAATGTCCCAACGACGGCAGATTTGCTCAACCTGCTTCAACCACTCGGAACTGGCGACGTTAATCCCTCCCTCCCCCTGGACGGTCTCCAGGATGATTGCGGCGGGGAGGTCGACGCCGCTTCCCTTATCTTCCAGGTAACGTTCAAGCAGGGTCAGCGAATCCACATCCTCATCGTAATGGTCATAGGGCATAGAAACAGTGTGGCTTAAGGGGACGCCGGCTCCTTTTCGCTTAAAGGCATTGCCGGTGACAGACAGTGATCCCAAGGTCATTCCGTGAAAAGCGCGGGTGAAGCTGATGATGGTGTTTCGTCCGGTCACCTTGCGCGCCAGCTTCAGGGCACTTTCCACGGTGTTGGTACCGGTAGGTCCGGGGAACATCACCTTGAAGTCCAGATTCCGCGGTTGGAGGATCACTTCCTGAAAGCGTTTCAGGAACTGTTCTTTGGCTGGGGTGGCCATGTCCAAGCTGTGGATGATTCCATCTTCAGAGAGGTAGTTGATGAGTGTTTCCTTCATGGCAGGATCGTTGTGTCCGTAATTCAGTGCTCCTGCACCGGAGAAGAAATCGATGAACTCGGTACCCTGAGTATCCCAGAGCTTATAACCCTTCGCCCTTGCGAATACCCTGGGAAAACTGCGACTGTAACTGCGCACTTCCGACTCCATCGACTCAAAAATACTCAGATCTGCTTCAGTCACTTCAGATGTGGATAACAAGATTTTATTCAACCTCCTCGGTTTTTTCCTTCGGCAAATAAGGACCGATTCGGTAAGTCCATTCCGATTCGTGCCCGGGCTGGGGAAACAGGTCTTGCGGGAAACATTCGAAGATTTTGCAATCGGTTCCCAGTTCCTTTGCCAAACTTTTAAACAGTGATTGGGACGGGTGGTTGGAAGGCGAGACCGTCGCTTCTAAGTATCGGACATCGGAGCAGGCATTCCGGGATAGGAGTTCTTGCAAAAGTGCCTTACCGAGCCCTTTTCCTCGCTGCGAGGGGCCGACGGCCACTTGCCATACAAACACAGTCTCTTTTGCTGTCTGGGGTAGAAATGCGGAGACAAAGCCGACAATGTTCCCTTGTGTCTCTGCGATCACGCAGGTTTCGGGGAAAAACTTGCACAGCATGAGGTAACTGTAAGGAGAATTGAGATCCAACACGCCGGCTTTTTGAATCAACCGCCATATTTCGGCTCCATCTGCTTCTTTCGGCTTACGGAATTGCACTGTTTCCCGGATGGATCGGTTCACCCGGTTCGGAGGTTGTGACCTGGTTTGCAGAGTCTGACTGCCGTTAATGGACATCACCCACCTTGCAAGAAAATTTGGATCAATGGGATCCTTCTATATGCTAACGTGAGGGACTCCTATCGTCCAAAGCAGTCTATCCGGTCTAAGTGAGATTAAACCGTCTGAGTCCTGCCAAGAGGGACTGAGAAGCCGTTCTTACAAAAATGCGGCCGGATGGTACCCGATGCTTCCTGTTTGCCGAAGGGAGGCTGGCAGTTGAGGGTTGGAATTGAAACAGGCATTGGACCGCTTTCTGAAAATTTCTCTAGAAGAGATTTGCTGTGGGGCAGGCCTTTTTTAAAAGGGCTTTGCCCCTTTTTCTATGGAATTTTAAATCTATGTATTCCCCATGAGATCAAGGGTTTCGCCTTGAAAAAAAGCCAGTCGAATTTGAATTTGCGGAGGATTCATGACAAAATGATGTTTAATCCCGGACATTCGGTGAAATGTAAAAGCAGGATAGAAGTTCGCGAACTCCACCAGATGGCCCACTTGCAACAGCGATCGCCAAAGAGATCAAACGAGGAGTGAAACTGTGGAAAAGGCAAGAAAAATCGGCGGGTCTCTGTTTGAGAGAGGGCTCCCTATTGAACCGGAGTGCGGATTTTCTAGATGGAAGGAGCAGGGAAACGAAAATAGACCTGGCTCAACCCTTTCATTTGACCCAATGACCGGAAGAAACCAGTCTGATGATCGGTGGTACACATGAGTGCGATCATTCAGGCGAAGGAAGTAGAAGATTTCTTTTGGGCGGGATCGGATGTTCCGATGATCACCCGAGAGGATGTGGATCTCTTTGAGAAACCTGTCTGTTACCTCGGCGCACTGGTCTCAAACAGGCGTGTTGAGTAGCCCTATTTTAGGTAGGAAATAAGGTCGGGGTGGTGGGACGGTGAAGAGTCTTTGCGCTCTTTGTAAGAGATCGTAGCCATCCCCGTTCCCTCAAACAATTTTTTACGATGGGGGTAATGGGAAGAGCGAAAGGGTCGTTTCGTTCCCATCATTCACTTTATGCTTTATCAACAGCCCTGGATCTCAAGGTACACTCGATTTAGTTTATACTGAGAAAATTCGATCTGAGGGCGACGTCTGTCTTCAACTTGTCCAAAATGCTGAGGAAGTGGGGAAGAGGTCCAGCCGGAAGATTCGGACTGGCATGACTGGCCGAGGTTGCCATCCTTTTGCGGGGTGAACTCATCGGGAATCCTTCGGGAAGGCGTCCGCTTCACCATCCGGGAGGTGGAGAGACCCTGGTGGTCTGTCCTGTGGGTGAGTCGAAATTAAAGGAGGAGACGCCTTGGATTGGTTTTTTAAAGTGGCACTTGCATTTGCTCTCGTCGGTTCTTTGGCAGGTTGTGGGTTGGATCTGGGAGGATCTTCTGGATCTACTCTGGAGAAAGTGAAACAGGAAGGAAAGATCCAGGTGGGATTTGCCAACGAAAAACCCTATGCCTACCGGGATCAAGACGGGAAGGTGACAGGTGAAGCTGTGGAGATTTCACGTGAGATCTTCAAACAGATGGGAATCAAAGAGATCGATCCGGTGTTGACGGACTTCAGTCAACTGGTCCCCGGTTTGAAGGCGGGGCGGTTTGATGCGATCACTGCCGGAATGTACATCACTCCGGAGCGATGCAAAGAGGTGACCTTCGCCAATCCCGAGTATCAGATCGGGGAAGGACTGGCGGTGAAGAAGGGAAATCCGAAAAAACTCCACAGTTATGAGGACATCGTGGGTCAAAAGGATGTCAAAGTGGGAGTGATGCGCGGAGGGATTGAAGTCAACTATCTGAAAGATATGGAAGCGAAGGAGAGTCAGATCAAGCTTTATTCCGACCAACCCTCCGTGGTTCAGGCCCTCAAGTCGGGGCGGGTGGATGCGATCACCATGACCGGTCCCTCTCTAAGGGATGTGCTCCAAGCTCAGGGAACCGACGGAATTGAGATTGTGGAAGACTTCAAACAACCGGTGATCAAAGGGGAAAGTGTTGTCGGCTATGGTGCCGCCGCTTTTCGCAAGGATGATCAGGAGATCCAACAGAAATTCAATGAGGAACTGGATAAATTAAAAGAAAACGGAAAATTGCTCGATATTCTGGAAAAATTCAACTTTGCAAAAGAGAATCTTCCCGGAGACCATACTCAGGAAGAAATTTGCAAAGGGTGAAAGAAGAGGGGGAGTCGCTCCCCCTTGCTTTTTGAAAGGAAGTGATATTCATCGGTGTGTTTTCGCAAGTGATGCCGTTGCTTCTGGAGGGGGCTGTGGTTACGGTCCAACTGCTGGTCATCGCCGGGATCCTGTCCTTTGTGATGTCCTTTATCGGTGGATTTGCCCGCTTATCTCGGTTTGCCCCAGTCCGCTGGCTATCTGGGGGAATCATTGAGTTTTTCCGCGGCACATCCTTATTGGTTCAGCTCTTTTGGTTGTATTACGCATTGCCGCTTTTGGGCATCAGTCTCCCTTCTGGGCTGGTCGGGATCGTCGGGTTGACGCTGAACTACGGATCCTACGGTTCCGAGATTGTTCGCAGTTCCATCCTGGCCATCCCAAAGGGGCAGACGGAGGCGGGCATCGCCCTCAATATGACCCGGGCCCAACGGATGCGGAGTATCATTTTGCCTCAGGCTTTCCGGATCATGCTCCCTTCCTTCGGCAATCAGATGATTGAGTTGTTAAAAGGGACGGCGTTGGTCTCCTTGGTAACCATTTCCGATATGACTCTCAACGTGATGCAGATGCGGAACACCGTCGGCCATGACACTCAGATTCTAAGCTTGCTTTTGGTAGCTTACTTCATCATCGGCTATGCGGTGACACTGGTCTTCCGGTGGCTGGAACGTCGGTTCAGCGCGGGGAGGGTGTGACAGATGGATTGGAATTGGGATTTTACTTGGCATGAGGTGCTGCCAGAATTGCTGTCTGTCCTTCACGTCACCATCGAAGCCACCTTCGGGGCCTTTGCCTTCGCCTTGGTTTTGGGTCTGATCCTCGCTCTGGGACGTCGCTCCCGTCATCGGTGGATCTCTTGGCCTACCTATGGATTTGTAGAATTTTTCCGGACGACGCCGTTGCTAGTTCAACTCTACTTTATTTTCTTTGTTTTCCCCGATCTGTTCGGATTGACGTTGCCCCCCTTGGCAGCGGGCATTTTGGGTCTCGGAATCCACTATAGCACCTATCTGTCGGAGGTATACCGGGCTGGAATCGAGTCGGTACCCCAAGGTCAGTGGGAGGCGGCCATTGCACTCAATTTTTCCCCTTGGAAAAAATGGAAATCCATCATTTTGCCCCAGGCGATCCGGCCGGTGGTGCCTGTGATGGGCAACTACCTTATCGTCTTGTTCAAGGAAACGCCTCTGTTGGCGGCGATCAGTGTGGGAGAGCTCCTGGGCACCGCTCAGAGTATCGGGTCCAATACCTATCGTTATCTGGAGCCGATCACCCTGGTGGGGATCTTTTTCCTGATTC
Source organism: uncultured Kroppenstedtia sp. (assembly GCA_959600065.1). Classification (GTDB taxonomy): domain Bacteria; phylum Bacillota; class Bacilli; order Thermoactinomycetales; family DSM-45169; genus Kroppenstedtia; species Kroppenstedtia sanguinis. Next base: position 5,849 of record CAUGKZ010000015.1, read on the forward strand.
TTAGCTACCCGACCTCCCTACTGGTCAAGCGCTTGGAACTGAAACTGGATCTAAATCGCAAGTGAGGAAGGAAGTGAAGGAATGTGACTGAAATGGATACTTTACAGCAGACTGACGACAAGGAGCCAATCATCAAATACCGGAATATCTGCAAATCCTTTGGGGATCATCAGGTTTTAAAGGAAATCGATTTTGACCTTTATCCCGGTGAACGCGTGGCGGTCATCGGTCCCAGTGGGTCTGGGAAAACGACCCTGGCCCGGTTGCTTATGACTCTGGAAAAGCCTTCGGCCGGCACGATCCAGGTGGACGGTCGCCAACTGTGGCACAAGGAAGTGAAAGGAAAACTGGTTCCCGCCAACGAGCGGCATTTGCACGATGTGCGGGGGGACATTGGCATGGTGTTTCAGCATTTCAATCTGTTTCCACACATGACGATCTTGCGAAATTGCACAGAAGCCCCTATCAAGGCGCTGGGACTTTCGAAAAAAGAAGCGGTGGAGCGGGCCAAGGAGATGCTGGACAAAGTGGGGATGCTGGACAAAGTGGATCAATATCCAGTCAATCTTTCCGGGGGTCAGCAGCAACGGGTGGCCATTGCCCGGGCGCTGGTGATGCGTCCCAAAGTGATGCTCTTCGACGAACCTACCTCCGCTCTGGATCCAGAGACCGTCGGGGAAGTACTCCATGTGATCAAAGATCTGGCCAAACAAGGGGACATGGCGATGCTGTTGATCACTCATGAGATGAGTTTCGCCTGGGAAGTGGCAGATCGGATCTGCTTTTTCGATGATGGAAAGATTTTGGAGCAGGGTCCTCCGTCACAAATTTTCACTCAACCGAAGACAGAACGTCTCCAGGAATTTTTGAAACGGTTCCACCTGAATGGAACCGCCTCTCCGGAGATCCAATGAGTAGAAAGCCGTCGGCATAAAACCGGCGGCTTTCATCTATTTTTGCAATTCTCCCGGAACTGTCAGCTGAGTGGACTGAAAATCATTTCCCGATGCGAATAATATCTATAGAGTAATTTGTCCCAAGGGAGAGGGTGGGCTACTGTGAACAAGAGAAGGATCCAATTCATTTCACTACTGATCGCGCTGACACTGTTTGTGATCCAGAACCAGGACACAGGAACTGCCCATGCCTTTTCTAAACCGAATCAACCTTTGGAAAAGGTGAAGGAAACCATCGAAAAGATCACCCATTCCTTAACCTCTTCCGATCCGAAATGATCTGTAATGATAGTGTCGGCTTCAGGGTGAAGATGGGAGTCTTTAAATAAAAGGAACAATCAACCCCGGTCTCCGGGGTTATTTATGTTGGCTATCTTACGATGGGGCCGAGAGGACGAGCGAAAAGTCAGCTTCATTCATCCACCGCCGAATGATATGAAGTTTGTTGTATAACTGGTATATTTCCCCTTTCTCCTTGGAATGTTAACAGGGGACAGGGGGGTGGGGGGATGTCTTGGTGGAAGCGGTGGTTCAAGGGTTCTGGTAATCCGTCTTCGGATCTTCAGGGGGAAAGGGCGGTTCCTGAGGAGTCTTCTCTTGACTCCAGACTGGAAGAGGTTCTACGACAGGTGAGTGATCTTCTGGGGGAAAACGACGATCTGGTCATCCGTCGTTTTTCCTTGTTTGGGCAGCGGGAGGCGGCATTGATCTATTTTTCCACTTTGGTCGAACCGGATCGGGTCCATCGGGATATATTGAAGCCTTTGATGCGGGTTCCCGCTGAGAATGAAGAAGTTCGGCTCACAGAGGAGGATGTGCTGGGAGAGGTACTCCACTTTGGTAAATATCAAATCGCGGATCAATTGTCGGATGTGGTGGATGAGATTCTGAAGGGAAGCACCGCGGTTTGGGTAGATGGTTTTCCCAGTGGGATCCTGCTGGAAACTCGAAATGTGGAAAAACGCTCGGTTAGTGAACCGCAATCGGAACGGGTGTTGCGGGGTTCCCGAGAAGGGTTTATCGAGCAGTTGGATGCCAATCTGTCCCTCCTTCGCTACCGCTTGCCCAACCCTAACTTCACGGTGAAAAGACTCACCATTGGCACCCAGACCCGGTCCAAGGTGGCTTACTGTTATCTGCAGGATGTGGTACAACCGGCTCTAGTCCGGGAAGTGGAGGATCGGTTGCAGGCGATTGAGATCGATGGAGTGTTGGAATCAGGATACCTGGAGCAGTTTATTGAGGATCACCATTTATCTCCTTTCCCTCAGGTGGCTAACACCGAACGACCTGATGTCGCGGTGTCTCAACTGTTGGAGGGACGGGTGATCATCCTGGTGGAGGGTTCTCCCTTTGTCCTGATGGTTCCAGTGGTGTTCGCCCAGTTTTATCAGACGCTGGATGACTACTCGGAGCGATTCTTGATCGGGAGTTTGATCCGTCTGATCCGGTTGCTGGCCATTCTCTCATCATTATTTTTCCCGGCGATCTATGTCTCTTTGGTCTCTTTTCACCCAGAGCTGATTCCCACTGATTTTGCCGTGGCTGTAGCGGGGGGCCGGGCGGGAGTACCCTTTCCGGCGATCGCAGAAGTATTGTTTGTGGAGATCTCCATGGAGATTCTGCGAGAAGCGAGTATCCGTCTGCCACAGCAGATGGGTAGTGCCTTTTCCATTATTGGGATTCTGGTGGTGGGGCAAGCGGCGGTGGCTGCCGGTTTTGCCAGCCCGATCACCGTGGTGATCGTCGCTCTGACCACGATCGGCTCCTTCGCGGCTCCTGCCTATAACATCTCCATCGCCTTTCGCATGCTCCGTTTTCCCATTCTCATCCTGTCCGGGATTTTTGGATTGTACGGGGTGATGGTGGGGGCTGTGATGATTGCCAACCACATGCTGTCCCTTCGTTCTTTCGGAGTTCCCTACCTGACTCCGATCTCCCCGGAAAACAAGCGGGGTTGGTTGGACACTCTGATCCGGGCTCCCTTCTGGATGTTGAGCAAACGTCCCGCTTTTCTCCACCCTCTGCATCGTCAGCGGGTGGGCATGATTCGAAGGCTGAAAAAAGCAAGGAGTAATACACTGGACCCCATAAAAGTGGGGAACGAGAGGCGGGAACCCCAGGATGGAATCTAGTCGGGAGATTACCGTACCCCAGCTGACGGCGATTCTGATCAACGCCATGATCGGAGTGGAGGTTTTTCACCTGCCCCAGTCTGTGATCCAAGCAGCGGGAACCTCGGCCCCACTGACCGTGATCCTAGGTTCACTGTTGGGTCTAGCCGGATTGTTGACATGGGTAGCGTTAGGGGAGCGCTATCCCCGTCGGTCGGTATTTCGCTACAGTGAAAGCCTCATCGGTTCATGGCCAGCCCGTTTTTTCAATCTGTGCCTCCTGCTGCTGTTTGCGACATTAACCGCCTTGGCGGCCCGGGAGTTTGGAGAGGTGGTGGTCACCTACATCCTGAAGCGAACCCCCGTGGAAGTCACCGTGTTGGTGATGTTGGTCTTGGCGGCGCTTCCCACCCGCAACGATCTGAACACCTTTGCATACATCCAACTTTTTTATCTGCCCTTGATCTTGACCCCGTTGCCGTTGATTCTGTTTTCTGCTTTAAAGGATAGTCAGTTTTACTATATACAACCTTTTTGGAACGGGGATCTCTCGGGGATCCTCGTTGGTATGTTGGGGGTGTTCGGTCTGTTTCAGGTGGGGTTGATCCTCACTGTAGTGATGCCGGCGATGCGAAAACCTCGTTTGGCGAAGAAATCAGTCTGGTGGTCAGTGGCGATCACAGGCGGGTTGTATCTGATCGTGGTTACTGTGGTGTTGGCTTTTTTCGGGGAAGCCGAAGCTCGCATGATCCTGTGGCCGACGCTGGAATTCAGTAAATCCGTCGTTTTTCCGGGAGAGTTTCTGGAACGGCTGGATGCTTTGTTATTGGTGGTCTGGGTGTTCGCCGTGTTTACCTCCCTTTTTTCCGGGTACTATCTGACGGTGCACGGGTTGGCTCATCTGTTGCATTTGCGAGATCACCGGCCCCTTTCTCTGTTTGCTCTGCCTATTGTCTATGGTGTGGCGATGATTCCTCAGAATGTGTTGCAAGTGGGAGCCGTGATTCGCTGGGTGGGGAGAACAGGACTGATCCTCGCTTTCGGATATCCTCTCCTTCTGTTGTTGTTCCATGGGTTACGGAGCAAAGGAGGGAAGCGAGATGCTGAAAAAACAGCATCTTCCACCTAATATCGCAAGGTTGATGCTCTGCGTCTTGTGCTCGTCTCTGTTGACAGGGTGTTGGGATCGGATTGAAGTGGAGGATCGGGCTGTAGTGCTGGCGATGGCGATCGATCCAGTGAAAGACGATGAGCAGTTCCAGGATGAGGAGGTCACCCATGAGAGGGGACAGGAACCTCGGGGAGGAAAAATCCGGGTGACGATGCAGATCGCAGTGCCTGGCAGGCTTCCCCTGGGACCCTCAGATGGAGGAGGGCAAGGGGGAGCCGGAGAGACCAAACCGGTCTGGGTACTTACCACCGAGGCCTATTCCCTGGACGATGCCTTTGCCAATATGCAACAACAGGTGGCGGATCAATTGTTTTTCGGCCATTTACGTGTGATTGTGATTTCTGAGAAGCTGGCCCGAAGAGGCTTACAAGATATCAATGAAACTCTGCGCAGACAACCGGAAGTGAGACGGACAGCCTGGATGTTGGTAACCAAAGAGGATCCTGGCCGTTTGATGAAAATTTCCCCTCAGTTGGAGCGGGTGCCGGCGCTCTATCTGTATGATATGGTCGACCACGGCGTTCTCTATGGAAAGCTCCCCCGGGCCAATCTGGGGATTTTCTGGCGGTCGGTATCTGCTCCGGGGCAGGAGGGCTATGTGCCGATGGTGGAATCCCGGAAGCAGGAAGATGTCTTTACCTCGGGGCTGGCTTATTTCCGGGGAAATCGGATGGTGGGAAAGACAGAACCCTTTCAAATCCCTCTGTTTATGGAAGTGATCGGGGTGGAAAATGCCGGTTATTCAACTCTTTTTCCCCTTCCTGGAAAGCGGGGCTGGGTTGCTTACCAAGGGACAAGCCGGAGGACTGAGATCCAGACTTTCATCAGAAATGGGAAACCTCGCATCAGAGTTAAAATCCAGGTGGAGGGGAATCTTCATGAAAAAATCCGGGATCCCCGGGGGAATTTCGACCAGGAGACCATAAGGAAGTTGGAAAGGATCATCGCCCGGGATCTTCAGATGAAGGTTCAGGATCTCATTCATGAAACGCAGCAGAAAGGTTCGGATATCTTCGCCTTCGGCGAATATGTGAGAAGTGAGTATCCCGATTTTTGGAGACGGAATGTCGAACCCCATAGGAAGGGATGGGAGAGATGGTTCAGGAAGCTGCCTGTGGACATCCAAGTGCGGGCGAAGCTCCGGCGAATCGGGTCCGAGGCCAAGTGAGGAGGTGGAAGCCTGTGCTGGGGTTGTCCAATATCGGTTTTATCCCCTATCTGATCGGTCTGTTGTGGATCACCGGGCTCTTGATTCTTCGATTTGACTCAAGGATGTATGAGATGGCCGAGATGAACCGAGAACAAAAAGCGGCCCAAATCACCGGGTGGACCCATCTGTCCTTGGGCACTCTCCTGATGCTGGTCACTTGGCTTTTCAAATGGATCCAGTGATCAGGAGCATTGGATAGGTCACGCAGGCCTCCTTGTTCCTTCGCATCCAACTGAATAACCAGACACGCCCAAAATCGGGCTCCATTTCTGGAGCTGGGCTGGTCAGGACGGGATATCACTTCAATCCCATCCCGCTCCGATGTTTTACCACGTTTTCGGAACAACTCTTGCTCTTCAAACCCGAGGGGACCGTCTCTTAAATGACCAGACATCCTTAAAAAAACCCCGCAAAGCAAGGGCTCTGCGGGGTTTTGTCATTTATTTGCTGGAGAAGGAATCGGCGAGGCTGCTGAATAAATCACTCAGCCAAGCCGTGAATTGATCAAACCAGCCTTGGGCTTCCTCGGAGTTGACCAAACCTTCCAGCTGTCCTTTCAGTTTGTCGAGTTGATCTCCAAAAGACTTCCAATCAATGTCCAGTTGGGAGAAGTTATACATGACGTTGGTGATATTG
>CAUGKZ010000016.1 GCA_959600065.1 uncultured Kroppenstedtia sp.
GTATTGGAAGAGCGGATGATTCGGCGATCCTCAGGTACGATTCCCAACAGGTTGATCGCCAGGTGGTTCTGTACACGCTCCACGCTCAACATATCTCCATCTCTCACCATTCCCGGTTGAACCCGGTTAACCACCAAATCGATTTGATCCAGATTAGCGGACTCCAGAAGACCGATCACCCGATCGGAATCCCGAACAGAGGGGATTTCTGGATTTACCACCAGAATCGCCCGATCTGCCGGAGCGATCGCATTACGGAATCCGCCTTCAATCCCTGCTGGGGAGTCAATCAAGATAAATTCAAAATCATTTCTAAGCTCGTCCACCAAATATTTGACCTGAGCCGGGGCGACCTCCTCTTTGTACCGTGTCTGGGCAGCGGGCAGGAGAGCCAGATTGTCATATTCCTTATGATTGACCAAAGATTGGCGGAGCTTGCTGGTCCCCTCAATCACATCCACAAGATCGTATACGATCCGGTTTTCCAAACCCAACATCAGATCCAGCTTCCGCAGACCGATATCGGTATCCATCACACAAACCCGTCTTCCCAACTGGGCCAATGCCAAGCCAACCGAAGCGACAGTCGTCGATTTGCCTACACCGCCTTTGCCGCTAGTCACGGTGATCGCCACGGATTTCTGCTCCATCACTCGTTGCCCCTTTCCCAGCCTGTCTATCTCTCCAACATATATAGATCTTTACACCTATCGGGCACAAGTCTCGCCTGTGGTAGCTCGCTCTGGGTGGCGGAAGTTCCCAGCATCCCGACCCTACTCCCTACTCAAAATATAGCTACTTCACAGGCTTAATCAGCATTTCTGAGACGTCACAATCCGTGCCAAAGTTCTGACGGCACAGACTCCACGCCTCCTGCAAACCAATTTTTGCAGATCCACATCCCTAATTTTCGCAAAAAGGTCAGGCATTTCCGTATTTTGAAATCGAAAGGTTGAATTCCAGTTTAAATCGCTTACTCTCAATTTGTAATAATTGACACTCTGCAACAATTTTCTATGTTATTGTATCAGATATCGGTCACCAAAAGAAGGGAGTCGGTGGAATTTCTGTTTTTACCCCTTTTTTTGATGAATTTTCTTCTTTTCCTCAAACTTGCTTAACTCCTCGCTGAGTAGCTTCCAGACAAAAGCCACCGCCGCTGCATCATCGATATAACCAATCACCGGGATCACATCGGGGATGACATCCGCAGGAAGGATAAAATAAAGGAGCGCGGCCCCCGCCAGTGTTTTTTTCGTGCGGCTGTTTTCCGGATCGCGAAAATAGTCGTACAGAGTTTTCAACTTGTCGATCACCTGTTGAATTCCGCCAACACGACGGACCTTGCTATTGAACTCATCGAGGATTCTTCGTTGTCCTTCCGGACTAGCCGCCTTTTTTTGCAGAGGACCGAGAGCTTTTTTCACTCGATGATTCAGTCGATCGGAGGACATAGCAGAACCCCCTTTATTCATAGATATTTCTTCTGCAGTGCGGGCAAATGACAGTCTGTTCATCCACTTGGTTCCCGCAGTGGGGACAGAAGAAAATCGCCTGTCCCTCTGCCCAATTCTCATCGGGGACCTGGGAGGGCTCGGGAGCTGATTCCGACAGATCCCGGGAGGGGGCAGAAGTCGATATAGATGTACCTTCCTGATTTTCTTGACTTTCTTTACTTTCCCTTTCGGAAGGTGTCCCCTGATCTGTCGTCAGTTCCTTCTCCGCCTCCTCGGCGGGTTCTCCCGATTCGGCCGCCTCCCGTTTTTTCAACTCCTCCACTGCCTGTTCCAACTCTTCAATCTTATCCCTGATTTCTTTGATCTGTCCCATCGTCGACCGGGTCAAATCTGTCAGCTCTAGTCGGCCTTTCAAGTCCCAATACCGGTATACTTCCCTTCCCAGCCGTGTGTACAACTCTTCTTCGGTCTCTTTTGCATTGCGGATGAGCAAAGTGATCCGACTGATATCCAAAACTTTTTTGGAACGTTGGCTTGTGGATTCAATCCCTTTTTCCAGCTTCTGTTTCAGATCTGTCAACAAACCCATTTCAAACGCTCCCTTATCCGGGTCAAAAATTCCCGGCTTTTGTTGTTATTGTACCGTGATCCGAATCAATCTTCCAGAACAGAACTCTATTTTGGACAAGAAAAAAAATACAGCCCTCGCAAGGGCTGCAAAGTTAGAATGGGCCAGGGCCTCCTGGCGGGCCAAATCCCGGACCGGGTCCCGGCCCGAATCCTGCTGGACCTGGACCAGGTCCAAATCCCGGACCGGGTCCCCACCCGGGGCCACCCAGTCCACCCGGCGGCGGTCCCGGAGGAGGTCCCAGGGGCGGTCCGGGAGGTGGCCCCGGCGGCCCTCCAAAGCCTCGGGCCCAAGGGCCTGGGCCTCCAGGACCTTTGGGACCTCCAAATCGCTTAGGTCCTTTAAAACCCCTTTTGCCAGGCCCCCTGGGTCCTCCGAAACCTCCTTTTCCCCGACGACCCAGGATTCTTTTCAAAAAAAATCCGACCATGTTTTCGCCTCCTGAGGTGCATATTCGAAATGCCTGCCAATGAGTCTGTTACATCCTATGCTGGCTGTCCCTCGTAAGGAAGGACACCCTGCCCCGGACAAAAGCGGATTTCGAGAAAAGAAAAAGACGTCCGGGTGGACGTCTTAAATTAACGGGCTGAAGGCATTTTTCCCGAGGTGTACTGATGAGTGCGTGAACTGTTGGCGGCCACTCGCCGCAAACCGCTTTTAAGCCATAAGGCACCGATCAACAGCATTGCTGCGGTCAGCAGGAACAGACCTCGGATGCCGATGAATCCGGTGAGATAGCCGCCGATGATCGGACCAAACATATTTCCCAAGAAGGTAGCACTGGTACTGTATCCGTAAGCCGTACTCTCTTTCCCCGCAGGCGCGTTTTTCTGGATTAAGTTATTGAGGGAAGGTAACAATCCGCCCATGCACAATCCAAGTAAGAAACGGAAAATCAATAGCTGCCAGATGGAAGTGACGAAGGCGTGGGGGATAAAGACGAGGGCGGCACCCAGCATAGCAAAAAACAGCACCCGCTCTGAACCATGTCGGTCCCCCAATTTACCCAATCGCGGTGCGGAAAGCAGATTGGCCATTCCGGTAACTGCAGTCACCAATCCAGCAAAGAATGCGATATATCCTCCCGGTGCCCCTAGTTGATCCACAAACAGGGACATCTGCGGCATCGATGCCAACATGGCAAATTGAAGCATAAAACCAACGGAGAACAAAATAAGAAGTGGCTTTTCGTGCAGAATTTGAGAACCGTCGGCGAAAAAACTCGCCTTTTTTTCAGAGGGCTCCGGCTTCACCTCTTCTTTAACCGCAAAGAAAACCACCAAAGTGGCCAAGGTGGTCGTAATCCCCGTAAGCAAGAAGATCATCCTGAAACCGACCACTTCCGCCAAAGCACCCCCGATGAAGGGGCCCATGATGTTTCCGGCCACCGCCCCGGACTGCAACATTCCCAGGGCATACCCCCTCCGCTCTTTGGGGGTGTTGGTCGCTGTCAGGGAGATGGCTGCGGGAATAAAACCGGATACTGTCCCGTTTAAAAGACGGAGCAACAAAAGTTGAAACGGGCTCATAGCCAATCCCATCAGCGCCGTCACGATCGACATGCCAAATCCTGAACGGAGCACCATGATCTTCCGGCCCATTTTGTCCGCCAGGCTTCCCCAGATCGGAGCCATCACAAAAGCAGACAAAAAGTTGATACCGAAGATCAGCCCCGCCCACCACTGCATCTCTTTGGGATCCGTCATCCCCATGTCCTTCAGGTACAGCGGCAGAAACGGCATGATCATGCTCATGCCACTCATCACCAAAAATTGGGCCACCATCAAGATGTACAAATTTCTTTTCCAGGTTTCCATTGTTAGTAGGCGCTCCCTCCCATTAGATCCAAATTTCATTTTCTATTTCGGAAAACGAAGTAATAAACCAAAAAAAGCTGCCTCGTTTTCACCAGGCAGCACACCTTGTTTTTTTATCCAATCGAAGTCGGTTAGTGAAATTCGGTGGTCCATTCCCGGCGTAGAGAGCGATCCACACGTGTAACAAAGTGCATGCGCTCAATTCGCCGAATCAACTGGTCAGCCTTTTTCCCATCGATGTATAGAAAAACGTATTTCAGCCGCTTGGATACGTAATGAATGTTTCCCACTCGTCCAAGTGTCCGAGCTGCCTTGAGATCCTTCACCCAAACAGCCAAACCGAGTCGTTCCGCGATCTCAAAAGACATCAGGGAACTCTCCTTTATTCCCGGGTTGGGTGGGCGATGTGCACCAAACCGTGAACATCGTCCAAAAGATCTACATTTATGTTATCACGATTCTCACCCTGAAGCAAATGCTTCAAATACCTGTTGTGTGGCGACCTTCGTCAGTTTAGATGCGATAGGCGGGCTCCTTCTTAGTGTACCTAAAAAAAGTGGATCGGATGGTTTCGTGGCTTGCCGGAACGTCTGCGGACAGTGTCGGTGACGACCTAACCGCAGTGGTCGCGCCGGTTGCGGTTGGCCTTTCGCAATTCCCGGGGATCATGAATCGGCACTTTGACCGTATCTGAGACTGCCTCGGCAATCCGCCGGCTCACTTCAGCCAACAGATGATCCAACCATTCCTCCAGGTCCAGATACTCTCCGATCAGAGGATGCTCTCTCATTGCCCGTCGAAATCGTTGTGCCTCTTTCTTGGCTGCATGATAATCCGGATGAAAATGTCCAAACCGCTGACAATCCTCAAAAATATCCTTCTTTTTTTGGAACTCCTGGATCAGACTTTGAGCTGTGGGATCCTCCGCGATCAACCTCTGCAATTCCAAATATCGTTTAACTTCTTTTGAATCATTGATCTGATCTGCCAATCTATAAGTTTCGAGTAACATCTCGGTCATATCAAGTGATTGCACTGTAAATCCCTCCAGTTATTATCATAACATACAGAAGGGAAAAACAAGAAAAAAGCTTCCCGTGCCAAATGGAAGCTTATGAGAGAGCCATATGCCCTCCTTCGCCTTATGAATCTGCCTGCCAGGGAGTGAGGATCTGCACTTCCTGTAAATCTTCCAAGGTGTAGTTGCGTGAACGCCCTTCCTCATCAGATCCTGTCACATGCCAGTATCCTTCTTTTTGAAACATCTGGAGAGGAGTCAGACGCAGAGGTGGATTTTCACCGGAGCGAATCAACAAATCCAGATTCATCTCTGTCGCTTGCCGCAACAAGTTACGAAGGGTTCCCAGGTGATAGGAGCGCAGCCCGGCCGTCCATACTTTCGGCAGTCGATTAAATCCCGGAACGGCCTCTTCCAGAGAAGGAAACCTGCTTTCCACCGTAACCCCTGCTCTCACTTCTTCCGCCGGCTCCAGCAAGGGCGAGGTCGAAGTCCACCAGTGGATCGCTGCCGGTTCCAAGGGGGGATGTCCCTCCTCCACCAACTGTTTTCGAATGGAATCCACCTCGTCCTCCGGAAGGAAAAAGACTCCCTCGGCCAGCCTTTCCAGATGTGGATTCAATTCTCTGATCCCTTGGGAAGACAAATCTTCTGCAGGAAATTGCAAAACCCAGCCCTTTTTCAGCAAAGGTCGGTTTTCCCTCGCCCAGAGACGAATTGTTTCCACCACAGCCTCCGGAACGAGGCCACCGGAGATCTCCCGAAGCGTATCCAACATCCGCTCCGCCGACAACCCCCACTTCGCTCCCCTACGGACAGAATCCGGAGTTAGCATATAGGAGAACAGTGTCTCCCCTCCCATGTAATCGGCAAACTGAGCCAGCAAGAATCGGTGAATCAAAGGGGAGAAAGGCGGGAGAAGCACCTCTAGATCCGGTTTCACATAGCCCTTCATCATGGGTAGCGCTTCTCCCCCTCGGAACCATGAAGCCCACCTCCAACGTTCTCTCCCGCCTTCTGACTGCGCTTCGATCCATCCCATCGCTGCCAATGGATACAACCAGCGTTCCTCCACCTCTTTTACCCATCCGGGACGGGGGGGCTCGCCGATTTCTCCTAACCAACCCCGACAGATTTCCTGCGCGGAAATCCAATCGGTAAGCTGTCGTTCCATCCACCACCAAAGTCCATCCCATTTCGGACGATCCTTCAGGAGAAATTCCTCGGTGAGATGAAACAATTCGTCGATCCGTTCAGGCCACGACTTCTGCAACCACCGCCGAAAGGGAACCCGTTGAATCCGCCATTGCCTGCCTTTCTCTTGCAAAATATCCAAGGCCCGAAGAAAATCTGCGACCAATTTCAGGGCAGGCGAGCCCACCCCCTCCCCCCACCGGGAAGGAGCAAGCCATTTCTCTTCCAGTTCCAGTTCGGCATCCAGCTTTCGCTCTTCTCGCCGGGGCACCCTACCTTCCCGGGTCAGAGTCAACCCCTTACCTTCAAGGAGAACTGCAAAATGAAACAGGGGATCCCACAACCCCCGAAACCCTTGACTTGCCTCCTCATCCTTCTCCACAGATGGCGAGGGGAGTGAAACCCTTGCATGGAGAAAGGAGCGCCGTACCTCTCGGGGACACCAAAGCACCCACCCCAACCCAGGTTGGCGCAGTCGGAACAGGAGACCTTTTCTTCGCAAAAGTACGGTGGCGATTCGGGAGCGAGAAGGAGAAAGAGGAGCCTGTTCAGACAGTCTCTCCTCCGTAACCACCTGATCCCCCCAGTGAAAACTGAGAAACTCCATCAGGGTCCGCTCCCAAGGATGGGCCCTTTTCATAAACGATCCCGTTTTCAAGTTTTGCAGGATCGCATCGGTCAATCGCTCCGGCTCGGCATCACACTTGTAAACATCAGCCACCTGTCGGCAAACTTCCTGGGACAATCCCTTCACACAAGCTGACAATGACAGTTTCACCTGGTTTCTCCCCATGTTTTCTCATCGGCAATCCCATAGCGATAGCCCCGCTCCATCAGGAAAAGTTGACGATTGCGGGCATACTCCTGATCCAAGGTATCCTTAGAAACAATCGTGTAAAAATAGGCTTCATTCTCCTCTTTCTTAGGCCTGAGAATTCGTCCCAGTCTCTGGGCTTCCTCTTGGCGGGAACCGAAGGTTCCTGAAAGTTGTACGGCCACTGAGGCGTCTGGGAGATCTACTGCAAAATTGGCCACCTTGGAAACCACCAATATCCGCTCCTTTCCTTGTCGAAACCGTTCATACAGCTCCTCCCTTTCCGCTTCTGCCGTCTCTCCCGTGATCAGAGGGGCCTTCAATCGATTAGCCACTTCCCTCAATTGAGAAAGGTACTGTCCGATCACCAAGATACTCCCTTCCCGATGACGCTCCAACACTTCCTGTAAGATCGCTAATTTCTCCGGATTTTCCGCTGCGATGCGATACTTGTTTTTGGGAGGAGCCTGCTCGTACTCCCGCCTGCGTCTGTCATCCATTCCGGTCCGAATTTCAGTGCATACCGCCTTGGCAATCCACCCTTCCTCCTCCATTTCTCGCCAAGACACTTCCAACTTTTTGGGCCCGATCAGGGAAAAAACATCTGCCGCCCGTCCATCTTCCCGAATCAAAGTCGCGGTCAATCCCAGACGACGCCGGGCCTGAATATCGGCGGTGGCACGAAAAACCGGTGCCGGGAGCAGATGGACTTCATCATAGATCACTAGACCCCAGTCCCGTTTCTCAAACAACTCCATGTGATGCAAGGCGGCTTTTTCCGGATCCCGTGTGGTGATAATCTGATATGTGGCAACAGTGACCGGACGAACTTCTTTGGCTTGTCCCGTATACTCTCCCACCTCATTTTCCGTCAGACAGGTCTTATCCAGCAATTCCCGGATCCATTGACGGACAGATGTGGTATTGGGAGTGAGGATCAAACAGGCACGCCCCACTTTTTCCATCACGGCCATCCCGACCACCGTCTTCCCTGCCCCACAAGGAAGAACCAGCACACCGCTTCCCCCTGTTGTATCTGCCTTTTGATAAAAAGAGTCCACTGCTCGCTTTTGGTAGTCTCGAAGTTGAAAAGGTTTCCCTTCACTTACGGTCCGCTTTCGCAGACGGATATCCAAGACCTCCCCTTCAGTGAAACCGGCCACATCTTCCACCGGATAGCCCCATTGGATCAATTCCTGTTTCAACAGCCCCCGCAGGTGGGAGGGAACCTGAAAACATTGTCCAGGTAAGGGCACTAGTTGATTTGTGGGATACCTCTCCTTCATTCTTTGATAAAGAGCTACATCTTTCACAGATAGCACCAAGCCCTGATCTGATGTCTCCAACTTGAGCAAACCGTATCGGGCCAGGATCTCCTCCACTTCTTTTTTTAAAGAGGCAGGCAGACCGAATTTGCTTTCGTTCTCCAAGAAAGAGAGGATCCACTGGGTATCTATACCGGATGCTGCCGCATTCCACAGGGAGAGCGGGGTAATCCGGTAGGTGTGAAGGAAATCCGGCGATTTGATCAACTCGGCGAAGCTTGACAAGTCATCCCGTACTCGCTGAAAGGAAGGATGATCCGCTTCCAGCAATACAGTTTGGTCTCCTTGTACAATCAGAGGGCATTCCCTGCGAAAGATCATGGAGACACCTCCCGTATTCTCATAGGTTCCACCCTTACCTTTTACAGATGATTGGGATTCCATGACACGATTGGACATTCTATGGTAAAATAAACTGAAAAGTCCCCTTCAAACTGGACCCTTTTGTCTCTGTATCCCGTCCCATAAATGAGTCCATCTGACGGGAGGCACCAGAAATGCAAAACTGGAAGGTGACCCTTCTCATGTTTACGATGTTCGCCTTGATTGCAAGCGGTTGTGGCATCCCTTTTCTGTCCGACAATGCCCAAGGGGGAAAAGGAGATTCCTGGGAACCCCTTTCCTTTCGGAAGGAATCCCCAAGTAACCTGCCCGACGAGGTGAAACAGCGACAGGAGAAAGTGAGGCACGCCACTAGAGATTCTTTTTCCCACACTGAAGTCATCTCCGGCGACAGAACCTACTTGATCCTGGCTCTCGGCCAGCGCCCCACCGGCGGCTATTCCATTCAGATCAAGCAAGTGGTGCAAAAAGGGAATGTGATTCAGGTTCACGGGCAGGAGGTCCCCCCAGCTGAAGATGCCTTCACCACCCAAGCCTTCTCTACTCCCAGCACCGTGATCTCCCTTTCCACACCCAAAGAAGAGGTAAAATTCGATTATCAGATCGAAGAGACGGAAAAGCCGCAGTCCCCCTCCTCGAAAAAAAACACCTCCGCTGTTCCCGTTGATGATCCAGAGACCCGAAAACTGGATGTCCGCTCAGAGCCTCAGCTGGCTTCCCTACCAGATCCAGTAAAACAAAAGGTGGCGGAATTCCGTTCCCGTCTCCATGGCGGGGAAACCGTGATCCATCACGAGCATCAAACCTACTTGATCATCGCTCTCGGCCAGCGCCCTTCCGGCGGATACGGAGTCGCATTGGACAGTGTGCTGCAAAAGGAGCGAAAGATCCATGTCTATGCGCGGGAAACCACCCCCGCTCCAGATTCCTTCTCCCTGTCCGCTTTAACACACCCGGTACACGTCTTTTCACTGGATAAACTGGAGCAGCCCATGGAATTTACTTTTCACGTACAAACCAAGTCTTCCCCTTCGGAGGGGGGAGAAACCCACCATTGAAAAGCCCTGCACCCATAGGTGCAGGGCTTTTCATAATAAAAGTCGGATCAGGCCTTGAACCGTCGTTCACGTTCCCGGTCAGGCTCATGGTCCCGCTCCGGGGGTTCCCCGCGGTCAGGTTGTTCCGGAGATGTGATGATCGGTTCCCGAGGAACGGTGATTTCCGGCTCCCGGCGTGGTGTTCCAATCTCAGGAATACGCATGAAGGCCCCTCCTTTGTCCCATTCTGCCGTTTCCGGCAAAGATAGTATCCCACTTCTGTCAACGGCATACTCATCTCAGGGGCTTTCATGCATTACACACCTCTTACGTCCGAATCCATGGAGACTCCGGGGATTCAGGTGAATCCCAGAGCGGTTGATAGGACGGAGGCACTTCTTTTTCCTTTTTCCTTCCCGGTGAGGGGGATGGCTTTTGAAAATGGGGATGGGGAACCAGTGGCGAAAATTCCCTGAAGGGAACATAGGATGTGGCAGAAACCCCAAAGGGTCCCCAAACTGGTGGCCAGGGATATGGGAACGGGTACGACGGAATCGGCATCTCATACCGGGGATCTACCCTGCCATGGAAAGGGATCGGCATCCCCGACCCAGGAAATGGGGGGACATTCATGCCCAACCCTCCTTATCTTTTGCATCGTGCTCCATCCGGAAACTTGGATCTTGCAGGCGAAGCCAGAGGAGAAAGCGGCTCCGATCTCTTGCAAAAAGCATATGCGTCCGGAGAGGAGGAACTCCCTCGCCTAATTCCGCACCAAGTTCCCAGAGGAACCAATACTATTCTATATGAGAGAGGCACTTGTCCTATACAGTGGGACTGCGTAACGCCCGTTTCCAAACCGGTCTTGATCTGATATGATGATGGAGGTTTTCATTCTGTGGAGAAAGGAGGAGACAGACGATGCCCAATCAGGAAGAACGGCGGTTAAAGGTGGACCTGGATGCGATTAAAGTGGCGATCCAAAAACGGGAGAAACGCTTCCTCCGTCCCTTGTTAGAGGAGTTGCAACCCTATGACTTGAGCCAGATTTTTTTCCGGTTGTCCCGCGTTTACCGTCCTCATTTCATCCGGATGCTGGATCCGGAAGAGATCGCTCTGCTGCTGGAAGAATTGGAGACCGGGGAACAACAGGAAGTCCTAACCCACCTGGATCCAGAAAGAACCTCTCGTGTATTAAACCTGATGTCCTCCGATGAAGTAGCCGACTTGATGGGGGAATTGGAAGAGGCCAATGTCCATACTCTGCTGAAAGCGATGGAACGGGATGAGGCCGACAAGGTCCGCGCTCTGCTCCATTATCCGGACGACACTGCAGGCGGCCGGATGACGATGGAGTACGTCAGTGTCTACAATTACTACACGGTGGAAGAGGTTATACAATACTTACGCAGAGAGGCACCCACAGCAGAGACGGTTTACTATGTGTATGTCATCGATGCCGACGACCGGTTGGTGGGGGTCGTCTCTCTCCGGGAACTCCTGATCGCCCCTCCGGACACACCGGTGGTCGATGTGATGTTTGAGAGGATCATCTCCGTGACTGCTGATATGGATCAGGAAGTGGTAGCCCGACTGATCCAGCGCTACGACTTTCTGGCGATCCCGGTGGTAGATGCTGAGAAGCGGTTGCTCGGGATCATCACCATCGATGATATGGTGGACGTTCTAGTTGAGGAAGCCCATGAGGATATCTCGAAAATCTCCGCCGTCGGGCAGACGGAAATGGATGTTCTGACCCATCCCTTTGCATCTGCGCGACGCCGAATTCCATGGCTGACCTTGCTTTTGTTCATCGGGATGCTGACCTCCACTTTGCTCAGCGCTTTTGAAGACACCATCAACAAAGTGGCCGCCCTCGCCTTCTTCATGCCGATGATCGCCGGAATGACCGGTAACACGGGTACCCAATCCCTCGCTCTGGTCATTCGGGGCTTAAGCTCCGGTCAGCTGACCCGTGACAAATACAAGCAGATTCTAAAACAGGAAGGGGCGGTTGGGATCATTATCGCCACCGTCTGCTCCCTTCTGATCGTGGCCACGGTGAGCCTGTTCTATGATCTGAATTTGGGTCTGGTGGTGGGAACCTCCATGTGGTTCACCCTGATTCTGGGGACTCTTGGAGGAACTTTGATCCCTCTTCTCCTCAATTTGCTGAAAGTGGACCCGACCGTCGCTTCAGGTCCCTTGATCACCACCATTAACGATGTCATTTCTTTATTGATTTATTTCGGATTTGCCACCGTATTTATCCATTATCTGTTGCCC
>CAUGKZ010000017.1 GCA_959600065.1 uncultured Kroppenstedtia sp.
ATCACCGTGGTGTGATCCCGACCACCAAATTCTTCTCCAATCTTCGGCAGAGAGGAATCTGTCAGTTCACGGCAGAGATACATGGCGATCTGACGGGGAAGAGCCACATTTTTGGTGCGTTTTTTCCCTTTCAGGTCTTCCATGCGGAGCCGATAATAGGCACAAACTTCTTGTTGGATATTTTGAATTCCGATAACGCGGGGTTTGGAATCGGAGATGATATCTTTCAGGGCTTCCGCTGCCAGTTCGACGGTGACCGGTTGATTGGTCAGGGCAGAATAGGCGACCACCCGGATCAGCGCCCCTTCCAGCTCACGGATGTTGGTTTCGACCCGATCGGCGATAAAGGCCATTACCTCGCTATTGTTGATCTCCAGATTGTCAGCGATCGCTTTTTTCCGCAGAATAGCGATTCGTGTCTCCAGATCCGGCGGTTGGATGTCTGTGATCAACCCCCATTCAAACCGGGAGCGTAGCCGATCCTCCAGGGTGGGGATCGCTTTGGGCGGACGGTCACTGGAGATGACGATCTGTTTGCTCTCCCCATGGAGAGCGTTAAAGGTGTGGAAAAATTCTTCCTGAGTCTGTTCTTTTCCTGCCAGAAACTGAATATCATCGATCAACAGGATGTCCACATTTCTGTATCGGTTGCGAAAATCATCCGCTCGGTTATCCCGGATCGAGTTGATAAACTCATTGGTGAAAGTCTCAGAGGAAAGATAAACGACCCGGGTCTGGGTCGAATGGGATTGAACGTAATTGCCGATGGCGTGCATCAGGTGAGTTTTTCCCAGACCGACACCTCCATAGATGAACAGTGGGTTGTAGGATTTGGCCGGGGCTTCCGCCACCGCCAAGGAAGCGGCGTGGGCAAACCGGTTGCCCGATCCGATGACAAAGGTGTCAAAGGTGTAGCGGGAATTGAGCATGGTCTTGGGAGGTACATCCTGCAAGTGGGCTTTTTCTGCAGTTGCCACGGCATCTTCCTCCCCATCCGGTCGGATGGAGGAATGAGTGATAAATTGAATTCCGATCACCGAACCAGTCACTTCCTGCAAAGTGTCGCGAACCAGGTTGGCATAACGAGATTCCAGCCAATCCCGAGCAAACTCATTGGGTGCGGTCACCACCAGGGTGTCATCGCGAAAGTCGACTGCTTCTGTGGCCTGAAGCCAGGTTTCAAAGCTTGGCTTGGAGAGCTTCCCTTGAATATGTTCCAGCGCTTGTGCCCACAGTTCCTGAATATGTGTATCCACAGGTTTCCTCCTTTCATCTGAAGTCATATTTTCTTTTCCACAAAATCATCCACAAGGGGATTCCCTAATGGATGAGGGAATCCTTACCTTTCCACAGTATCCACACCCCTGTGGACATCTTTTTCCACAGGGCCTTCACCGACTTCCTAAAGTTATCCACAGGCTGTGGATCGTTTTGTTCTTCAGACAACTTATCCACAGACGGAAACATGAACATCATATCAAATCTATCCAATCACCACAATGAAATCCAATTGTTTTCCACAGAATTCACAGGCTGTGGATAAGTTTTATTCACAGGGGGTGAATTCTGTGGATAAGCCGTGGATAAATTGTGGATAAGCCGTGGATAACTTTGTGAATCATATAAGTTATCCACAAGTGGAGGATTCCCTCTCCCTTTCTTGACATATTTTCGCTTCCACAGCTATAATAATTAAGACTGTCATCCCCATGATGTATTCGGGAACCTTGAAGTGAGAAAGGAGGAGATCCGGCTTTCAAGGCAATGATGGGACGGGCCTGGACGCCCTTCGGGTGGAGCAGTGATTCGGAGTGCCTTGAAGAGACCGGAGTCAACATATGAAGCGCACATTTCAACCAAGCAACCGACGCCGTAAGAATGTTCACGGCTTCCGGCAACGCATGAGCACCAAAAACGGACGCAGGGTGTTGAAAAACCGCCGTCGAAAAGGCAGAAGGATTTTGTCCGCATAAGGCCACTCCCTAAAAGTGGCCTTTTTTCCTATGAGAATCGGGTTTATTTCCGAAGGGATTCGATACATACTGGTATCGATCCAACCTATTTCGGAGATGGAAGGATGCGTTTTTCTTGCAGAAGAGATACCGCTTGAGATACCGAGGTGATTTTCGGCGAACCTTTCGTAAAGGGACATCGGTAGCCAATCGCCAGTTTGTGGTGTATCGATCGGTTCGTAAAGAGAAGGGGCCGGTTCGGATCGGGATCTCTGTCAGCCGCAAAGTGGGAAATGCGGTGACTCGTAATCGAATTAAACGATTGGTAAAAGAGATTACTAGGCGCTGGGTGGACTCCCTTCCCCCGGATACCGACTTGATCTTGATTGCGCGCAAGCCCGCCGCAGATATGGATTTTCAACAGATGAAGTCCAGCTTGGTTCATTTGATGAACAAGGCCGGACTCTTTGTGAAAGAACCCGAATCACCTAAATCTCCCCGTGATTCAGGAGGGTCTGTATGAAAGCGGCAGCTCTTGTTCTGATTCGATTTTATCAACGTTTTATATCCCCCTTGACCCCTCCTACCTGCCGTTTCGTTCCTACTTGTTCCCATTACGGCTATGTCGCCATCTCGCGATACGGTGTTCTTCGAGGTGGATGGCTGACTCTGAAACGAATTACCAAATGCCATCCTTTTCATCCGGGGGGATTTGACCCGGTTCCCTGTATAATCCCGATTTTAACCAGTTGGGTCTATTTTCTTATCGGTTGATTTTGAAGGAGGAGTCTTTCTTGCGCAGAGGACGCCTGATACTGGTTCTAACCCTGATCGCAGCCATTTTCGTCCTGGGCGGTTGTAGTCCTAACCCGGACCAGATGAAGCCCATCGATCCGGAAACCGCCGGCTTTTGGGGAAAATATTTTGTCTATCCCTTGCAACAGTTGCTGGGATTCTTCAATGATGTACTGGGAAGCTGGGGATTGGCCATTTTGGCGGCCACGATCCTGATCCGGTTGATTGTGCTTCCCCTCACCTTGAAACAGATGAAAAGTTCCCGAGCGATGCAGGAATTGCAACCGAAGATGAAGAAGCTTCAAGAGAAGTACAAGAACAACCAACAGAAATTGCAGGAAGAGACGATGAAGCTCTTCCAAAAGCATAATGTAAATCCCATGGCCGGGTGTCTGCCGATGTTGATCCAGTTCCCGATCCTGATCGCCTTTTACCAAGCGATCATGCGGGATGAGACGATTGCCAAGTCCAGTTTCCTGTGGATGCAATTGGGGGAGCAAGATCCTTATTATATCTTGCCTTTGTTGGCCGCTTTGACCACTTATTTGCAGTCAGTAGTCATGGGCATGAGTGACAATCCGCAGCAGAGAGTTTTTCTGTTTATCATGCCGATCATGATCTTCATACTGGCTTTCCAATTTCCGGCGGCTCTGCCTCTGTACTGGATCTATAGCAACTTGTTCACGATGGTTCAGTATTACTTCATCGGGGATAAATATAAACCGAACAAAGCCAAGCGGGAGGGTGCAGCCCGTTGAAAAAACTGACCGTAACGGGAAAAACGGTGGAAGCTGCGACAGAGGAGGCCCTTAGACGATTGGGTGCCAACCGGGACCAGGTGAAGGTCTCCGTCCTGGAAGAGGCGAACCGGGGATTTCTGGGTTGGATCGGCAGCCGGGAAGCCAAGGTGGAAGTGGAGTGGATCTGCACTCCCTTGGATCGAGGGCTTTCCTTTTTGCGCAGGGTTTTGGATCAGATGGAATTGAAATCGGTGCATATGGAAGTAAAAGAGGAGCCAGAACATACTTGGATCCTCTTTTCTGGAGAAAATCTAGGTATGCTGATTGGTCGACGGGGTCAAACCTTGGATGCTCTGCAGTATTTGGTCAATGTAGCCGCCAACCGGAATACCGGGCCTTACACTCGGATCGTACTGGATGCACAGGGATATCGGGAGCGGCGGCGGCAAACCTTGATGGGGCTGGCTGACCGAATCGCTGAGAAGGTGAAGACCACCCAAGGGTCTTTATCTTTGGAGCCAATGAATCCACTGGAACGAAAAGTGATCCATACCCGAATTCAGCAGAAGCACCCGACAGTGGTGACCTACAGTGAGGGGGAGGACCCTCATCGTCATGTGGTGATCGCACCCAAAACCGACCGTTGATCGATTCCCGTTACGGGTTTATGTGGACTCTCCAATCTGGGGAGTTTTTTTGCATTGACAGGGGTTGTTTTTTTCCCATTTATCGTATGCTATGATTAAAGATCGGAACCTATGTGAAGGAATATTTGAGGAGGGGGAATGGGATGGAGACCGATACAATTGCAGCCATCTCAACTCCCGTGGGTGAAGCGGGAATCGCGGTCATCCGGGTGAGCGGTCCGGAAGCGATCCGAGTGGCCGATCGCATATACAGAGGGAAAAAACCATTGAAGGAAGCGGAGAGTCATACCGTCCATTATGGGAGGATTGTAAACTCTGAGCAAGGAAATCCCATCGATGAGGTACTGGTGACGGTGATGCGATCTCCCCGGACGTTTACTAGGGAAGATGTGGTGGAGATCAGTTGTCACGGGGGAATGGTTCCAGTACAGGCTGTACTGGAGGAAGTCTTATCCGCCGGCGCACGGTTGGCGGAACCTGGAGAGTTCACCAAACGGGCTTTTTTGAACGGACGGATCGACCTCTCTCAGGCGGAGGCCGTTATCGACCTGATTCGCTCCAAGACGGACCGGGCGGCTCGGGTGGCGATGCAGCAGGCGGAGGGGAAGCTGTCCCACCTGCTGCAAGAATTGCGGGGGGAAATTCTTGAAACCCTGGCTCATTTGGCGGTCAATGTGGATTATCCGGAATATGATGCGGAACAGCTCACCGGGGAAATCATGCTGAAAAAATCCCGGGGGATTGAAGAGAGAATCCGCCATCTTCTTCAGACTGCTCGCCAGGGAAAAATCTATCGGGAAGGGATTGAAACGGTGATTGTCGGCCGTCCCAATGTGGGAAAATCCTCTCTCCTAAATGCTCTGGCCAGGGAAAACAAGGCGATTGTCACCGATATCCCCGGAACGACCCGGGATGTGATCGAGGAATATGTCAATGTGCGGGGGATTCCCTTGCGTTTGGTAGATACAGCGGGGATCCGGGAGACGGAGGATGTGGTGGAACGGATCGGGGTGGAACGCTCTCACCAAGCACTGGAAGGAGCGGATTTGATCCTTCTGCTTCTGAATCATGGGGATTCCCTGGCGGAGGATGACAGGAAACTGTTGCAAATCGTCCGCAACCAGACTGTGATTGTGGTTGTGAACAAGATGGATCTGCCACAGCGCCTCGATCTGCAAGAGGTGCGTGATCTGATTGGGGAAGCGCCTCTCATCACCACTTCGATGATCCATGAACAGGGGATCGATCCACTGGAAAAGGCGATCGTGGACCTGTTCCTGGGTGGAAAGGCCGTCGCTGCCGATGCTACCTATGTCAGTAATGCGCGCCATATCAGTCTGCTGAAACAAGCTGCACAGCAGGTCCGGGATGCCATCGAAGGGATTGAGGCGGGGATTCCGTTGGATATGGTGGAGATTGATCTAAAAAACGCTTGGCAATCCCTGGGCGAGATTATGGGAGATGCTGTGGCTGAGGATCTGATTGACCAGATCTTTTCCCAGTTCTGTTTGGGAAAATAACAAAGGGGGGATACTCGTGCCAACTTCCGGAGATGAATTTGATGTCGTGGTGATCGGAGCAGGTCATGCCGGATGTGAGGCAGCTTTGGCTGCTGCCCGGATGGGGTGTTCCACGCTTCTGCTCACCTTGAGTTTGGATACGATCGCTTATATGCCCTGCAATCCATCCATCGGTGGCCCGGCCAAAGGGCATGTCGTGCGCGAAGTGGACGCTTTGGGCGGAGAGATGGGGAGAAATATCGACAAAACCCATATCCAGATGCGGATGTTGAACACAGGGAAAGGGCCTGCGGTTTATGCACTTCGGGCACAAGCGGATAAGGTGTTGTACCAACAGGAGATGAAAAAGGCTCTGGAGAGCGAGCCGAATCTGCTGCTTCATCAAAACATGGTGGAGCGCCTATTGGTGGAAGACGGGGTTTGTCATGGCGTGGTCACCCGGACGGGAGCAAAGTATTATGCGAAGAGTGTGGTCTTAACTACAGGCACTTACCTGCGGGGCAAAATCATTATTGGAGATCTGACATATGAAAGTGGACCGAATAATCAGCAACCCTCGATTAATCTAGCCTATCATCTGCAGGAACTGGGCTTCGAAACGGTGCGTTTCAAGACAGGGACACCGCCCCGGGTCAACAAGTTGACTGTGAATACGGATAAAATGGAGATTCAGCCTGGAGATGAGGAGCCAAGGGCTTTTTCATATGAAACTACGGAGACGACGACAGATCAATTGCCTTGCTGGCTTACTTACACCAATGAAAAAACCCATCAGTATATCCGGGATAATCTCCATCGGGCGCCGATGTACTCAGGTGTGATTGAAGGTCAGGGGCCTCGCTATTGTCCTT
The DNA here is from genome assembly GCA_959600065.1 of uncultured Kroppenstedtia sp. GTDB lineage: Bacteria > Bacillota > Bacilli > Thermoactinomycetales > DSM-45169 > Kroppenstedtia > Kroppenstedtia sanguinis. Next base: position 6,506 of record CAUGKZ010000017.1, read on the forward strand.
CAATCGAGGATAAGATCGTTCGGTTCGCTGATAAAAGCAGACATCAGATTTTTTTGGAGCCGGAGGGTCGGGAAACTCTGGAGATGTATGTTCAAGGCCTTTCCACCAGTTTGCCAGAGGAGATTCAGCAACCGCTTCTCCAGACGATCGATGGTTTGGAAAATGCAGAAATGATGCGGACGGGGTATGCGATTGAGTATGATGCCATCGTTCCTACTCAACTGTGGCCCAGTCTGGAAACCAAGACTGTGTCCCGTCTGTTTACTGCAGGTCAGATCAATGGTACCTCCGGCTATGAAGAAGCAGCAGCTCAGGGAATTATGGCCGGGATCAATGCTGCGCGGAAGGTTCAGGGGGAAGAGCCGATCATTCTGGAACGTTCTCAAGCCTACATTGGGGTTCTGATCGACGACTTGGTGACCAAGGGTACACATGAACCCTATCGTCTGCTCACTTCCCGGGCGGAGTACCGTCTGTTGCTCCGCCATGATAATGGGGATCTCCGCCTGACAGATCTCGGTTATGAAGTGGGGTTGATCCCTGAAGAGCGGTACCGTCGCTTCTGCAAGAAGCGGGAGGCGATCGAAGGGGAGATCCGGCGCCTGCAAGAGACGGTTCTGAAGCCGACTCCTGAGGTACAGGCCTTACTCCGGGATGTGGGTTCCAGTGAATTGAACCATGCCGTGGAGTTGTCCCAGTTGATCAAACGGCCGGAGGTAAAAATAGAGCATATTCATCATCTATCCCCGCCGGAGGAGCCGGTGTCCCCGGAAGTGGCAGAGCAGGTGGAGATTCAGCTGAAGTATGAGGGTTATATCAAAAAGTCTCTGCAACAGGTGGAGAAAATGAGGAAGATGGAAAACAAACGGATTCCGGACTGGGTGGATTATGATCAGGTGAATGGTATTTCCTCGGAAGCGAAGGAGAATTTGAACCGGGTTCGCCCCTTGTCCTTGGGCCAGGCCTCCCGGATCGCTGGAGTCAACCCATCAGATATTTCGATCTTACTAATCTATCTGGAGCAGGGGCGGCAGTCACGTGTTGGCGGTTGAGGATTTGTTGTATCACAACTCCTTCAGGTGATGAAAGGAGAGTCCCATGGATTATCGGGAATGGCTGGAGGAAGCAGCCCAGGAACGTTTACAGATGCAACTGAGCACAGAACAGCTGGACCTTTTTCACCGTTATTACCACCTGTTGGTGGAAGGCAATAAAAAGATGAACCTGACAGCGATTACCGATGAGAAGGAAGTCTTTGTAAAGCATTTTTTTGATTCTCTCACCCTGGCCTCACATCTCTCCTTTGCTGAAGTGAATTCCTTGATCGATGTGGGAACCGGGGCTGGCTTTCCAGGGATTCCCCTCAAGATTGCTTATCCTCACTTGCGGCTGGTTTTGTTGGATTCCTTGAATAAGCGTGTCACCTTTATGAAGGAAACTGTGGCGGAGCTGGGGTTGAGCGGAGTGGAGTGTGTGCACGGAAGGGCGGAAGAGGCGGCCCGCAAACCCATGTTCCGGGAATCTTTTGATGTAGCAAGTGCCCGCGCTGTGGCGAGATTAAATGTGTTGGCTGAATACTGTCTTCCCTTTGTCCGGGTGGGGGGAAGGTTTGTGGCGTGGAAGGGGGCCGATGTGGAAGAAGAGATGAGAGAGGCGCGTCCGGGAGTGAGAACACTGGGAGGGAAAGCACCTGATTCCATTTATCTCTCCCTGCCGGAAGAAATGGGAGAGCGGCATCTGATTGTGGTCGCGAAGGAGAGACCCACCCCCAAATCCTATCCCCGTTCAGCGGGAACCCCTGCCCGAAAACCGTTGCACCACCACTCATAAAGACCTAGAAACGTTGCGAAAAAGTTCGTCCAAAGAGATGTAAAGCACAACGCTTCTAGTCTTTCTCGCCCCTTTGGATCGTTTCCGAAGGGGCATTTGTTTTGAAGGAGAGATCATATCCTGGCAAGGAAAAAGCAGCCGTTGCCAAGGCTGCTTTTTTAACCGAGGTTATTGATCAAATTGTGAAGTCCACGCAGGGCCAGTTTTCGTTTTTCCAATTGCACGTCCTGAGGGTCGCTTCCAGAGAAGGGAGTGAAGAGCTCGTCATAAGATTCACCGAAGGGATCGGAGATATCGAGTTCATCCTTTTTTAAGCCCTCATTGGAGTTTTTCAATACGTTGCGGGCAGCCTCTTGATTGAGATGGAAGTGGCTTGCCGTCTTTTGCTCTTTATTTGGCTCTTCCCGCCGTAGGGGAGGAGGGGAAGCCACTCGCTGTTGTTTTGGCACCATCCCCGGCTCTTCCCGTTTTGGATTGGAGGGAGGCTTCCGGGATGGACTTTGCAATGGCCCTGGAGTGGGAGAAACGGAAGGGCCTTCCTGCCGGGGGCCGCTTTTTTCCCGGGTCGGGTTCATGTGGTGACGAGACAGGGGCCCCTTCTCCTTCATTTCCTGAAAAGGTTCGTACGTCAGGGCCTGTTCCCGCTTAGGGTTACGTTCCTCCCATACTAGCGAAGAATCCGGGGAGGGAGGTTCCGAGTTTGTCGCAGGCGGTGGCGTCCGTTTCTCCTTGTCGATTAAATGGAAGGGCTCCTTTGGACGGTTGGCTTTCCGATGCTTGATCCGCCCTTGATCCATGGGAATCACGGAAGAAGAAGTTCGTTTAGCCGGGCGCTGTCCGGATTTCTGTGTATGGGCAAAGGGTTCGGTATGAGATTCTTTTGCATCCGGGAGAGAACGCTCTTCCGTTACCGATGGTTCTCTGGTTGGTTTCCCATGAATGTGAGGGGAAGAAAGGGATTCCCGTCTCGGAGGTGTCTGTTCTACGGAAGAGCGGCGATCCTGGACCAATTTTTTCCTCAGATCCTTTTCCCTTTCCCGAAAAACCGGTTCCCTCGATTTTCCCTTCTGACCTGAGGGTTCGACAGTCGGGTGCCCTCGGCCCACGGAAGGGGATTGTCGGTGCAACAAACGTTTTCGGTTGTAAATCTCTCGCTGATGAAAGACCGTGTCTTCTGGTGGTTCAGGCTCGGGATCGGGGGATATACTCTCCCGATCCCGAGAATGATCAGAGGGCGGGGCGCTTTCTGCAATCTCTTCCGTCTTCGCAAAAGATCCCAGGCTCTGTCGGGTGGATCTGGGCTCAGTGGGAATGTGCTCCGCTTCGATCTCCGCTGGAGTCGGTTCTTCTTCGCTGGGAAGGCTCTCTCCGAAGAGGAGGTTTTTCTCTGGATCTATTTCCGGGACTTGCAAGATATAAACCGAGTGATGGGAATCGGAATCCAGTGGTTCAAACTTCAATTTTTGTGACCAATTATTTTCATCTTCCAGGCTGACGAGTTGGGCTTGAATTCCGGAAGGAATCTCCCCCGGTGATTCCTGTTGAGAAGAGCTACACATGACGGAGGCGATGGAACCCGGATTCAATTTGAGCAGTAAAGCTGTTTTCCCCATCCGGGCCGCTTTTTTGGCTGCTTCCTTTCCGGCATGCCCTTTACCAATCACAATCACATCATAATCTTTTCCCGAATAAGTCATGGGTTTCCCCTCCTTTTCATTCCCCTCAGTATTTTTCGGGTTTTTGCGGCTGCCGCGGAATGGTTGCAGTCCATCGGCCCTTTGGGTAAGAGGTTACGGAATCCCCCAAGGTTTCATACCCTGGGGGATTTACCCGGAATTGAATGAAGCTTCAGCAGTTATTTTTTAGTTTGTCCTTTTCGTCCGACCCGTTTCTCCGCAGAACTGGGTACGTTAAACTCTTCTTGAATGGTGGCGGCTACTTCCTGCTGTGTTTTCAACGGTACGGTTTTCGATTTGGATTGGGTGAATTTGCACAAGCCGAAGGCGTTGGCAAACTGGGCATCGATACCGTAATCCTCGGCAAAGATCAGTTTGTCTCCGAATCGATCCCGGTAATAGGGCTTGAAAGGAATGGACGAGCCGCCGGTCAGGATAATATATGTGATGTCATCGGCGTAATCCAGTCGATTCCATACTTCCTCCACCAGGGAGGTCCCCACTTCCTGGATGCATCCTTTCACAATTTCGTTTACATCGTAAACTTTGCCTTTAAAGCTGATTTCCCCAGAGCGGATAATCCGGTTCAGACTCCAGATCGGATACTCTTTCCCTTGTTTGTCCGGGTCCACTTCCCGTGAGAACTCGGTCAATCGTTTAGAAAGAAGTTGATATACATTGATCATGGCATGACGGGAAGTGAAGCTTTGCCGTTTGATGATGGTCTCCCCATGAAGGGTTTCCACATCGGAAGTTCCAAATCCCAGGTCGTTGATACTTACTTTTTGGATGAACAAGTCCTCATTCAAAAGTTGTCCTTCCCGGTCCAGTGCAATATGGAAAAGGGTAGCCATCGGTTGGCTGATCACGTACAGATTTTCCCGCTTGATTTCAAATTCAATTTTACGGTAGGGGAGGTTTCCCTGTTTCACTTCAAAACTGTGCTTCCCGACAAGACGGCGTTTCAATTCTTCTTTGTAGTCGATATAACTGTCTGTAGGCAAGGCGATCGAAACTACCGGTTCGGGAGAGTCGGTTCCTTGTAGCATCAGACCGGTGCTTACACGGAACATAATCATGTATTCTTCTTCTCGGAACCAAGTGGGGCTGAACAGGCGGCGTTCATGAGAATCGAATAGTTCATCGTCCGCGGACTGTTCAATGGCCAGTTTACCGACAAACCATTCCTGATCTCCTTCTCGTTCCCGGTACATGATGTTGTGAGGATCATTGTTATAGGTGATTTCCCCCACCCGGTTGGGGACGACCATATTGCGGATGAACATCTTGAGGAATTGGTCGCCGTTTCTGCTGACAACTTTGGTTCCGTAGTAGCCTTGGTCATTTCCTATGTAGATGGGTACGCTCATAACGGTTCCTCCTGTTTTTGGTCAAAGGTCTCAAACTGTTCTTTCACTGGTCTTCTATTGATTCTAACAATCTGGGTTATAGGGGGTCAATAAGAAGAAAGGCGGGTTTCTTCTTTCGTCGATTCCCTTTCCCCTTTTTTCGACAATTTATGTTGAGAGACCGATGAATTCTTTCATTCCTACGTCGTAGGGGAACGTTTGTTTTGTTGGGGTGTGAGGAATGTTCCACGTGGAACATAGCAGCGTTCGGAGATGGAGGAGCATTGTGAAGAAGTGTTTTCGGCGACGATGGCGAATGGAAATCCTCTCTTTGGTGTTCCAATTAGAGGAGAAAGGGAAAAGAAGGGGGTGGAAAAGAGAGGAGGGTCTTTCGAAAACATCGAATTAGTTATAAAGTCTATGTGAACACAGCCGAACCAGATCTGGAAGGGAGGGTTGCTGGGTTATAGGACTTTTGTAAGTCTGATAAGGACAGGACGGTGGGTGAGGCCATGACGCCTGATGATTCTCCAGTGAAGGTGTCGATTCC
>CAUGKZ010000018.1 GCA_959600065.1 uncultured Kroppenstedtia sp.
AAGCTGAAGGCACCGATTAAGAAAGGACAACTCTTGGGAACAGTGGAAGTGGAGAAAGACGGAAAAACAGTTGCCCGGATGGAGTTGGCTTCGGCCCGGGAAATTCCCCAAGCGAGTGTATGGACCCTACTGAAGCGAACTGCTAGGAAACTGTTTTTTATTCCGGATGAAGCGCCGGCTGCTGATCCCGAAACTTGAGACCGATTCCGCCCGTCTCCGAACGGGCGGAATTGGTCTTGTCGGTCTTTCCCGGTTTTTCTCTATTTTTGTCATAAGGGAGGAACCCCTTTTGAAATCGTAGAAGTGGAGAGAAACCGGATTTTTACAGAACGACAGGGGGAAGAGAAATGAGCTTACACGTAGAGATTTCGCAACAACGGGACGTACTTGTCGTGCGTCTGGATGGAGAGTTGGATCATCATTCAGCTGCAGAGGTACGAGAACGGATCGACCAAGAATGGTCCAAAGGAATCCACGGACATATGGTTTTAAACTTATCCAAACTAACCTTTATGGACAGCTCAGGACTGGGAGTGATCCTGGGTCGTTATCGTAGAATCTCTGAAATGGGTGGAAAAATGGTTCTTTGTGCCGTTCAGCCTTCGATGTTCCGTTTGTTTGAATTGTCGGGAATGATGAAAATCCTTCCCTTTTACGAAGATGAGCAAACAGCTCTCAATGTCTGTGGGGTGGCATCATGAATTTAGTACATACCAATTTCATGGAGATGAAGTTTGCTAGCCGTTCAGAGAACGAATCTTTCGCCAGGGTGGCGGTAGCCTCTTTTGTTTCCCAACTGGATCCAACAATGGAAGAGCTGACCGATATAAAAACGGTGGTTTCGGAAGCGGTCACCAATGCGATTATTCATGGTTACGAGGAGAGGACCGACGGTGAGATCACGATCCGAACTGAAATCGATGGGAGTCGGATCAGCATTCAGATCGAGGATCAAGGAGTAGGTATGGCAGATGTGGACAGGGCACGTCAACCTCTCTTCACTACCAAGCCGGAACTGGAACGTTCAGGGATGGGATTTACCATCATGGAAAACTTTATGGACCAAGTGGAGGTTATCTCCGGTGCGGGCAAGGGAACGAGCGTACGTATGGTGAAAGATTTAAAAACCCACCGCCAGGCTGTTGGAAACTGAGGGCGGCCATGGAATCTGATGTGCGCAAGTCCCGCCATAAGCACCTGTCGGACAATGAAGTGAAAGAGCTGATTCAAAAAAGCCAAAAAGGGGATACGGAGGCACGGGATCGACTGGTTCAGCATAACATCCGGCTCGTGTGGTCTGTGGTGCAACGTTTTCTGAACCGGGGTTATGAAGCGGAAGATCTCTTTCAAATCGGTTGTATCGGTCTCCTGAAAGCCGTGGACAAATTTGATCTCACTTATGATGTGAAGTTTTCCACTTATGCGGTACCGATGATTATCGGAGAGATTCAACGATTTCTGCGAGATGACGGCATGGTGAAGGTGAGCCGCTCCCTCAAGGAACTGTCCAATCGGATTCGCAAGGTGAAGGATGAGATGACGAAAGGATTGGGCCGTTCTCCGACCATCCAGGAGCTGTCTGAAGAGATGGAGGTGACGCCGGAGGAAATTGTGTTTGCCCAGGAGGCAAACCGCATGCCTACTTCCATCCATGAGACGGTCTATGAGAATGACGGGGATCCGATCACCTTGATGGATCAGATAGCTGATGAAGAGGAGGGAGAGGGCTGGTTTGATCGCATGGCTTTAAAAGAGGCGATCCGCCAGTTGGAAGAGAGAGAGCGTTTGATCGTATATCTCCGCTTCTTCAAAGATCAGACTCAGTCGGAAGTGGCACAACGGCTGGGGATTTCTCAGGTTCAGGTCTCCCGTTTGGAGAAAAAGATTATTCGCCGCATGCGAGATGCCATCGACGACGGTGAGGTTTGAAAAAAAGGGAAGCACCCTAAGAGGGTGCTTTTTTGTATGGGGAGCCGGGACCGGTTACATACTACCTGAGGGGAGGGAGCGCCATGAGTGCCAGGCAAGTGTTTATACAGATGAAAAAAAGAATACTGGCTCGACACGGACAAATCCTGCGGGTAGGGGATGTCTCCCAAGTGTTGGCAGAGTCAGATCGGGAACAGATCGAAAGTCTTCCCATCAGTCGGTTTGGCCCAGAAGAAGGAAATCGGGCCGTAGTGGAACTGATGGATGTGGTTCGCATCATCCAAGGGGAATTTCCTGATTTAGATATTCGGACGGTGGGACATCCACAAGTCTTGATCGAATTGAAGAAAAACGGTCCGCAGCCCCGCTGGATCGCGGTGGCAGCAGTCTGGCTGTTGATGTTTGTCGGGGCGGGACTGGCCATTATGAATTTCCATGCGGATGTCAGTATGAAAGAGGTTCATGAACGGATCTATTATCTCATGACTGGAAGGCACCATTCCCGGCCGCTGATTCTGCAAATCCCGTATTCTTTGGGGATGGGTCTGGGCATGGTATTGTTTTTTAATCACCTCTTCAAAAGGAAGTTTAACGAGGAACCCAGTCCCTTGGAACTGGAGGTTTTTATGTATCAGGAGAGTATCGATCAATATGTGATCGATCATGAGAAAACGAAAGGACAAAAACGTTCCCATGTTCCTTCTGGTTGATTTGGCACTGGTTTTCATCGGATTGGCTGGAGGAGTTGTAGTAGGGGGCGGTTTGGTTGCGTTTTTGACCGTATTGGATATCGTTCCGCGGCTGACGGTTCTCACCGACAGCCGGCAGCAGGTCCGTCTGTATGAGATCGCCTTTGTTCTGGGAGCTGTCGTATTCACCTGGATGGATTTTCGGGAATGGGCGGTCTTTTTGCCTCCAATCAGCACGGTGGCGATCGGATTATTGTCAGGTGTTTTTATCGGGCTGTTGGCGGGGGCATTGACTGAGGTGGTCAATGTTTTGCCGATCCTTGCCAAGCGGATCGGAATGGAGTCCAAGGTTTTCTGTTTATTGTTGGCGATGGTATTGGGAAAAGTGGTGGGGTCCTTGTTCCAGTGGATCGTCTTTGTCTCTGATTGAAACAGGGAGTTCTATCCATCTTGACGCCGATACAAAAAAAATTAGGCGTGTTGATTAGCTATAATTTAGGTGGGGGAGATCGTGTTCACCCACGCTCCAATGCCATCCAACAAGGAAGTATAAACCATGATTTCGTTTCAAATTGTAGTGCCTGTGAAGGTACAAAGGTCGCTTTGGCAGTACATGACTCCCTTCCGCCACTCATTTTTTTAATTAATCAATGCCTTGACTTTAGAGGTTTAAAGGTTGTCGGAAATTGAATTTCAGCAATTGGATCCTAAGCATTTTATCTGCGAAGTCACCCCTTCCGCGCTCTTGGCATGGAATTTGTAATGTGGTAATCTGGTCTAAATTTAGCCACAGAATAAGGGGAGAGATGTCGATGGTCGGGAATTGCTCTTCCCTGAACTGGCTATTGATGTTTCGGGCGCTGTAGGTTCATTCATTCAAGTTTTATAGCCATAAAGGGGGGGTTTACATGGAATCACTTTGGTTCGCAAGAACTTTGGCGCCGAAGGTGAAACCCCATCCTGACCGGCTCGACCTAGAACCAGACACGCCCGAGTTGGAGAGGAGCGGAAGGGATGAAACTGCGTGGAACTAGTCGCATCAATGAACAAGGACATTTAGAGATCGGGGGATGTGATACGGTGGAATTATCCCACCGTTTTGGCACGCCCCTGTATGTAATGGATGAAATGATGATCCGACGACAGGTCCGCTCCTTTGTGGAAGCTTTTGAAAGGACGGGACTTTCCTATCGGGTGGCCTATGCCAGCAAGGCCTTCAGTACATTGGCGATGTGCCGATTAGTGGCAGAAGAGGGCCTTTATTTAGATGTGGTTTCTGACGGAGAACTTTATACTGCATTACAGGCGGGCTTTCCTCCAGAGCGAATCTATTTCCACGGTAACAATAAAACGTTAGATGAACTTGTGATGGCACTGGATGCAGGGATTGGCCGGTTTGTGGTTGATAATTTTACGGAGCTGACGTTGCTGAATCAGCTGGCCCAGGATCGGGGGCGCCGGGCGAAGGTAATCTTGCGAACCACTCCCGGAGTGGAAGCTCATACCCATCACTATATCCAAACTGGGCAGGAAGACTCCAAGTTCGGTTTCGATTTGGAAAGCGGCCAGGTTCACGAAGCCCTAAAACAATGTTTAACAGCGGAAGGATTGGAGCCAGAAGGGTTCCATTGCCATATTGGTTCCCAGATTTTTGAATCTGATGGATTTCGCTTGGCGGTTAGGAAAATGGCTGCACTGGCTGCTGAGTGCCGACAAGCCCTGGGATTTCGGACGAGGATCCTCAATTTGGGCGGTGGATTTGGGATCGGGTATAACGAAAAGGATCATCCAATGCCGGTAGATCACTATATTGCAGCTATTGCTGAAGAGGTGCGCAAGGGATTTGCCAATGAGGATCTTCCACAAATCTGGTTGGAACCTGGACGAAGCATTGTGGGAGAGGCTGGCACCACTTTATATCGAGTGGGCACGGTGAAGGAGATTCCTGGTCTACGCAAGTATGTCGCTGTGGATGGAGGAATGAATGACAACCCCCGCCCGGCGCTGTATCATGCTTCCTATGAGGCTTCCTTGGCCAATCGGGCAGAAGAAGAGCCCACCGAGACAGTATCGATTGCGGGAAAGCTTTGCGAATCTGGGGATATGTTGATTTGGGATGTTCCCTTGCCTTCAGTAAAAACTGGTGACCTGCTGGCCGTGAGTTGTACCGGGGCTTACAATTATTCGATGGCGAATAACTACAACCGGCTCCGTCGCCCAGCGGTGGTTTTTGTCCGGGAAGGGGAAGCTTTGGAAGTGGTGCGTCGGGAGACGTTGGAGGATCTGATTCGAAATGACCAGATTCCCGGAAGAATGGGGAAACTGGAGTATCGTTGATGCCATTGGGATGACCACAATAGGATCTATGAACTATTTGCCTCCTGCATCAGGAGGCTTTTTAGCAAATCTCATCTCTTTCATATTGAACAGGATCAGGAGCATTAGTATACTATTTTTTGAAATGGATCTGATTTATAGGAAGATGGGTTTCCCTTTGGAAAACATCTGCAGGATGTCTGGCGTTTGAATAAAAACACCGGATTTATATGGTGGAAAGGGTGATCCCTGTTTTGAGGATGATCGGCGAAGGTGGGTGGAAGAGGACAGCAGTCGTTGTGGTGACATCTTTGGGTCTAGCCTTCTCCATTTGGCCGACGAATCTTGTTCATGCAGACAAGAAGTCCGAGTTGGAAAAGAAGTTGGATGATGTCGAGAAAAGCCAAACTCAAAAAGAAAAAGAGATTGCAGAACTGAAAAAAGAAATTGATGACTACAAAAAGGATTTGAGCTCCCTGGAGCAGGAACTGGAGAAAGCGAAGACAGAGGAGAGAAAGAAAGAGAAGATTTTGAAGAAAGCCGAAAAGGAACTGGACAAATATGATGATAAATATAAAACGAGTGTCCGTTCCATGTATGTCCACAGTGGAACCAATCAGATGCAGGTTCTACTGGAGTCGAAATCTTTTGGGGAATTCTTGGCCAGATATGAAATTCTCCGCCTGATCCTCAAACAGAATTACGGAGAAGTGAAAAAGTATTACGATCGAAAGGAAAAGGCGGAGAAAGCGGACAAAGAGGTGAAAGAGTCCAGGAAAAAAGTAGAGAAAAAAGCACAAGAAGCGAAAAAAGAGTATGATAAAATGGTAGCCTTGATGGAGAAGAACCAAGATAAACTGAGTTCTCTGAAGCATGAAGAGGGGGATTACCGGAAGGAACTGTCTGAATTGAATTTGGAGCACTTGAAGGCGGGCTCTTTTTCTTTTCAGGGTCCTCTGAGTCGTCCGGCAGGAGGTCATATCTCATCCGGTTATGGATATCGCGGAAGTGAGTTCCATACAGGGATCGATTTTGCAAACGGTCAAGGCTCCCCAATTTATGCGGCTGCTAACGGACGGGTGATCCGTGCTCAAAGTTGCAGTTGCGGTTATGGTTACTATATCATGATCGATCATGGTGGCGGTATTTTCAGTCTCTACGCCCACATGTATTCCTGGCAATCCAAGGTGTCTGTGGGGAGTGTGGTGAAAAAGGGACAACGGATCGCCTCGATCGGAAACAACGGACGTTCCACAGGTCCTCATCTTCATTTTGAAGTGCATGAAGGACGCCCCGGTAACTATGTAAATCCCCATAAATATTTGCAATGAAACCTGCCCTCTTCCATTCGGAAGGGGGTTTTTGAAGTATGGAGAATTTGTGCCTGTTAACGGCTCGAAGCTATAGAAATACCGGGAGTGTGGTAGAATGATGGATGTCAAAAGGTATACAGAGAGAGGAGGTACTCCCAATGAATCGATCGATTCGGGGAATGTCTATTCTGGGAGCGGCGGGAACTTTGCTGATTGTCTTGATGGGGGCATTGGTAACCAAGACCGGTTCCGAAGACGGATGTGGGAACACCTGGCCCTTCTGTCACGGCGAAATTTTACCCAGCTACCATACTCTGGAGTTGTGGATTGAATATAGTCACCGGATTGTTTCTGGACTGGTCGGTTTGATCGTTGTGGTAGCCTCAGTCGGAGCTTGGATTTTGTACAAAAAAAACTTTACTGTCAAGTTCTTGGCATTTAACAGTGTGTTTTTTATCCTTTTGCAGGGTCTGCTCGGAGCGGCAGCAGTGATTTGGGGACAGTCAGATGCTGTGTTGGCTCTTCACTTCGGCATTTCCCTCTTGTCCTTTGCCAGTATACTCCTGCTGGCGTTGGTTCTGACCCGGATAAATCGTCAGGGATCTTCCCGAAGTAGCAGTGCTTCGTCTGTGTCCCCAGGGTTGAAATATGGAATATGGGGCTTGGCGGTTTATACCTATGTGGTCGTCTATACCGGTGCCTATGTCCGGCATACAGGTTCCAGTTTGGGTTGTGCCGACTGGCCTTTGTGCGGAAATAGCTGGGTACCGGATCTGTTCAGTCAAGTGGGAGTACAATTGACTCACCGCCTGTTTGCCGGTCTGTTGTTCCTGTTTACGATTTGGTTATGGTGGGTGGTCAGGAAAAAATATCCCCAGCGGAAGGATTTAAACCGGGGGGCAGGCTGGTCTGTTATTTTGACCTTTCTTCAAGTGTTGACCGGCGGTGCAATCGTTTTGACCAAGCTGGAATTGATGGTGGCTCTCGTCCATGCGACTTTGATCTGTCTCTTCTTTTCTGTGATCTGTTATCTTTGTATGCAAGTGGGTCTGCCCTGGAAGGGAAACCAAGCTTCTTCGCTTCCGAAAGGGAATCGCGATCCCTTAACCCCATGATGTGATATCGCCATACTGGATTGGGTATGCTATACTGTAAGCGCATCACTCAATTGAATGCTGTTTTACATCCTTCGGGGCGGGGTGAAATTCCCGACCGACGGTGATGGAGGGGTCTCCCTCCTCAGTCCGTGACCCGCGATTGCGGTGGATCCGGTGAAACTCCGGGGCCGACAGTTAAAGTCTGGATGGGAGAAGGATGAAGGGGAACACGGGTGCCTTTTGTGGCAGTGGTGATGTTTTGTTGTGGCCGCTGCCTGCAAAAAATCGGTTTTTAAGTTGAAACCGAGGGTATTCCGGTGTTTTCATATCCTGTTTCCCTGTTTTCAAAAAGCCCTGATGGAAAGGGCTTTTTTTATTTGATTTCAGGGGGGAGTCTCCTTGAGCATGAATTGGACAGAAGAGGAACGGTGGATGGAGTTGGCACTTCGCTTGGCGGAGGCGGCCCGTGGACAGACGTCTCCCAATCCCCTTGTGGGAGCTGTGGTGGTGAAGGACGGCCAATTGTTGGGCGCCGGGGCCCATTTGAAAGCGGGGACCCCTCATGCGGAGGTGCATGCCCTGGAACAAGCAGGGAAGGCGGCGGAGGGGAGCACCCTTTATGTCACTCTTGAACCATGTAATCATGAGGGGCGGACTCCCCCCTGCACCGAGCGATTAATCGCCTCGGGAGTGAGACAGGTGGTAGTGGGAAGCACCGATCCAGACCCGTTGGTGTCGGGAAGAGGTGTGCAACGGCTCCGGGAAGCCGGTTTGTCGGTAAAGACCGAGGTGCTTGCGGATCGATGCATCCGATTGAATGAGGCCTATTTTCACCATCGTCGCACAGGATTTCCCTTCGTCACCTTGAAAGCAGCCGTCACCCTCGACGGAAAGACGGCCACCTCTGCCGGAGACAGCCGTTGGGTGACAGGGGAAGCATCCAGGGAAGAGGTGCATCGGCTGCGTCATCAACATGATGCGGTTCTGATCGGCTCCGGGACCGCTTGGCACGATCGGCCGCAGCTGACGGTCCGGTTGCCGGGAGGCGGTAAAAATCCCCTGCGGGTCGTGGTGGACAGCCAGCTCCGCATTCCCTTGAACAGTCCGTTGGCAGAGGTGAAGTCTGCTTTTACTTGGGTGTTTTGTACCGACGAGGCGGATCCCGGACGAGAAGCGGCCTTGACAGCTCAGGGGATACGTGTATTTCGAACAGGGGCGGGCTCGCAGGTGAAGCTGGCATCGGTTTTTCGCCGTTTAGGTCAAGAAGGGATCGTCTCAGTACTGACGGAGAGCGGTGGGGAATTAAACGCATCGCTGTTGCGAGAAGGGTGGGTAAACCGGGTGATGTTTTTCAGTGCACCCAAGATTTTAGGGGGCCGAGACAGCCTGACTGCTGTCGAGGGGGCACCGGTGGCGCAAATGAAAGAAGCTCTCTCACTGGAAGATGTATCTGTGGATCTCTTTGGCCAGGATATTTGTGTCACAGGAATTCCCCGCAAGCCTTGATGGAAAGGAAGGGATGCTCTATGTTTGCCGGGTTGGTGGAAGAGGTGGGCCGCATTGGCTCCTTGGATCGTAAGGGGGAGGGGATGTGCCTGACTATCTCCTGTAAACAGGTGTTGGAAGGAGTTCGGGTAGGGGACAGTATCGCTGTGAACGGTGTCTGTCTGACGGTGGTCGGTTTTGATTCTCATCAGTTTTGGACCGATGTGATGCCGGAGACGATGAATCGGTCCAACCTGAATCATCTCGCCCTCGGCAGTCCGGTCAATTTGGAGCGGGCATTGCGGGTGGGGGACCGGTTGGGAGGCCATTTTGTACAAGGACATGTGGACGGAATGGGACGCATTCTTCTTTGCACTTCCCGGGAAAATGCGGTGCTGTTTCGGATCGGGGTTCCCCCTGAGTTGACCCAGTGGATGGTGGATCAAGGGTCAGTGGCAGTTAATGGAATCAGTTTGACGATTGTGACGGTGGAACCGGAAGCTTTTACGGTCTCCATTATTCCCCACACTTTGCAGTCGACCCAATTAAAAGAGGCGAGGGCGGGAGATTCCGTGAATATCGAGTGTGACATGATTGGTAAATATGCAGCCAAATGGGCCACGACAAATGAGGCGTCTGCAAGGGCAAAATGGCAGGAGGCGGAGGCAGATGCGCGATTTTGACCCGATCGAAGATGCCATTTATGAGTTAATGCAGGGGGGAGTCATCATCGTGGTTGATGACGAAGATCGGGAGAATGAAGGGGATTTTATGGCCCTTGCCGAAAAGGCGACTCCCGAGGTGATCAATTTTATGATCACCCACGGCAGGGGACTGGTCTGCGCCCCGATCACAGAGGATAGGGCTCGGGAGTTGGATCTTCCCTTAATGGTTCGCCGGAACACAGATACCTACGGCACGGCTTTCACTGTTTCTGTCGACCATGTTTCCAATACCACAGGAATCTCCGCCCATGAACGTTCAGCGACAGTAAAGGCTTTGATCCATCCAGAGGCAGGGGCAGGTGATTTTCGCCGCCCCGGCCATATCTTTCCCTTGATTGCCAAAAAGGGAGGAGTACTCCGTCGTGCAGGCCATACGGAAGCGGGGGTGGATTTGGCCCGTCTGTGCGGTGCCGCCTCGGCTGCGGTGATTTGTGAAGTGATCAAGGAAGACGGTCATATGGCTCGTTTGCCGGATTTGATGGAGATTGCCGAGGCACATCAACTTAAAATGATCACCATCCAGGACTTGATCCACTATCGCAACCACAAGGAGAAATGGGTGGAGCGAGTGGTTTCCACCCGACTTCCCACGGAGTTTGGTGAGTTTATCGCTTATGGATATCAAAATGATGTGGATGAAAAAGAACATATTGCCTTGGTCAAAGGGGAGATCGATGCCGATCAGCCGGTGATGGTCCGGGTGCACTCAGAATGCCTCACAGGAGACGTATTTGGGTCTCATCGCTGTGACTGTGGTCCCCAGCTACATGCCGCTTTGAGACAGATTGAAGAAGAGGGGAGAGGCATCCTTCTCTATATGCGTCAGGAAGGACGCGGGATCGGTCTTCTCAATAAATTGAAGGCTTATAAGTTACAAGAAGAGGGGTTGGACACCGTCGAAGCCAATCTAAAGCTAGGTTTTCGGCCTGACTTGCGTGAGTATGGGATCGGGGCTCAGATCCTGCGCGATCTCGGGGTGAAGAAGATGCGTCTGTTGACTAACAACCCCCGCAAAATCACAGGTTTAAAAGGTTATGGGCTTGAGGTGACGGAAGTGTTGCCCATCGAAATGCCCCCCCAGCCAGATAATGAACATTATTTGCGGACCAAAAAGAACAAGTTGGGCCATAGGCTCCACCTGTGAGCAAAAGTGAAGATCCCTTGTCTCCATCCATATGAATTAATCACATCCTCGAGAAAAGGAGTTTTTCCAGCATGGGGAGAATTTTTGAAGGAAACCTGATTGCAGACGATCTGCGTTTCGGAGTGGTAGTGGCACGTTTTAATGACTTGATCACTTCCAGATTGCTGGAGGGGGCTGAACGTGCATTATCTCGTCATGGGGCCAAGGGAGAGGCGATTGATGTGGCCTGGGTTCCAGGAGCCTTTGAAATCCCTTTGATCGCTGATCAAATGGCGGCTTCAGGCAGATATGATGCCATCATCTGCCTGGGCGCAGTAATCCGGGGCTCTACACCCCATTTCGATTATGTCTGTTCTGAAGCGGCGAAAGGGATCGGAGCTGCTGCTACCAAACATGGCCTCCCTGTGGTCTTTGGGATTTTAACGGTGGACACCATCGAGCAGGCGATCGAGCGGGCCGGTACCAAGGCGGGAAATAAAGGATGGGATGCGGCGATAACAGCCATTGAAACCGCCAATTTGCAAAAGGCTCTGACATAGGTAGGGAAAGAAAGGGCAGTGAAGGGAGGGGTCCATGATTGGAAATGAAAGTCAAGCTGGATATGTTTGAGGGGCCTTTAGACCTCCTCCTCCATCTGATCGATAAATCGGAACTGGATGTGTGTGAGATTCCCATCGCCCGGATCACGGATCAGTATATGGAGTCTTTGACGGCGATACAAGTTTTTGAGTTGGAGTCGGCCAGCGAATTCCTGGTGATGGCGGCCACACTGCTGGCCATTAAAAGCAGGATGTTGCTTCCTCGGGCGGAACCTGCCGATCTATCTGATGTCCTGGAGGATGAAGAGGGGATGGACCCGCGGGAAGAGTTGGTTCAGCGGTTGTTGGAGTATAAACGGTATAAACGCCTGGCCGATGTCCTGCGTGAGCGGGAAGCGGACCGGAGCCAGGTTTACACCCGGATGCCGATGGATCTAACAGAGTATACCCCAGA
>CAUGKZ010000019.1 GCA_959600065.1 uncultured Kroppenstedtia sp.
GCGGCTGTCGGAGCCCGTCTATGGATCCAGCTCCATCTCGGCTGTTTCCGTGGCTGCACACGAATGCGGTCACGCCATTCAACACAAAGAGGCATATGGATTTCTGATACTGCGTCACAAGATGTTTCCGGTCTCTAACTTTGCTTCGGGAATCGCCCCGTTCTTGCTTATCGGGGGGCTTTTGCTTAATGCGGGTGGATTATTGCTCCTGGGGATTATCTTCTACACCGCTGCAGTCGCTTTTCAAGTGGTGACCTTGCCTGTAGAATTTGATGCCAGCAACCGGGCGCGGGCGATTCTCGTGAAAAAAGGGATCATCCGAAACCAGGAGGAACGCGGTGTTGGCAAGGTACTGAACGCGGCGGCCCTTACCTATGTGGCCTCCACCTTGTACGCTGTGCTGGAGCTGCTTCGCTTCGTGTTTCTGTTCCTCGCCTCCAACGAAGATTAAACCTGAAAAAAACCGCCATTCTCTGGCGGTTTTTTTTCATACATATTTTTGGGGTAGCAACGGATACTAATGCCTGACCATGATCATGGAAAGGAGCAAGTCATATGGGCAAAGTATCCAAGGGAATTCTTTTGTTTACTGTTTTTGGACTGGTGTTCACCTCTGCTGTGGGTTGTGCCACGCAACAAAAACCGGAATCCCGCCAACAGGCCAACCGGACACAACCGGTTCGGGATCAGACGGGTCTTCGCACAGCCCCCGGAACACCGACTCCTCCTCCGGCTCGTACCACGGATCGGAACCAAGGAAATCAGAACCAAGGAAATCAGAACCAGATGGGACAAAATATGAGGGTAGCCGATAATGTGGCCAACTCCGTCACCCGTCTGAAAAGTGTTGATTCAGCGACAGTGATGGTGACCGACTCCACCGCCTATGTCGGAGTGATGCTGGCTAAAGACTACAAAGGCAAAATGACGTCCAAGATCGAGGACCAAGTGTCCAAGCAGGTTCGCAAAGCGGATCCCAGTGTTAAGCGAGTGTTTATTTCTGCCAACCCCGGTTTTGTTAACCGCTTAGGGGACTATGCCCGGGATGTCCGTAATGGCCGGCCCATCTCCGGTCTGGTTCAAGGCTTCTCGGATCTGGTGGAACGTACCTTTCCTAAAGCTCGTTAAATAATAAGTACTGAGCAACCAGGCCCCCTGCAATGAGGGGCCTATTCCTGTGTTTCCAGCTTGAATGCAGTCTTTTTTGTATATATGATAATAGAGAACAAGAGATAGAAAGGGAGGAGTTCATATGGAACGTCTGACGCCGCAGGATATTTTTAACAAAGACTTTAAGTCTTCCATTCGGGGATACGATGTAGATGAAGTGAATGAATTCCTCGATTTGGTGATCCGAAATTACGAAGCCGTGCTTGAGGAAAACCAGGATCTCAAAGAGGAACTGAAAAAAGTGAAATCCCAGCGCCTTCCCCGACGGCAAGAGGGGGATAATCAGGACCGGGTGATACAAGATATTCTACGACGTCTGGAACGGTTGGAGCAGATGGTGATACGTTAAACTAGACGCTGGAATCATGGGGATTCGGCGGAGAGCGGGGGAAGCTGGATGCAGAGAGGGGAGCGACTGAAATCTCTGATCGAGGATTGGAGCCTCCAATTCGGGGAAACGGAAGCTCGAGTGGGATGTGATCTTTACTGTTTGCGAACCGGGAAACGTTGGGGAGTGGATATGGATAAAGGATTTGCTCCTGCTTCCAACCAGAAACTGTGGACTACCTTGGCCGCTATAGATGTGTTAGGTCCTGATTACCGATGGCGAACCGGGTTTGCGGCAAGTTCAGGGTGCCTGTACATTCGGGGCGGCGGATACCCTTCCTTTGATGAAAGGGCTGCATTGCAGGTGGCTGGGGAATTGAAGGAGAGAGGACTTACTTGGTTGAAAGAGGTGTGGTTGGATGATAGCCTAAGTTCCGGTCCTCACTGGGGAAAGGGTTGGATGTGGGATGATCTCGCCCATGGGTACGGTGCTCCGATCCATGCGTTGATTATACAGGGGAATCGGATAACCTTTCACTTGGATCCCACCAGTGATCCACCGCAGATCGCTGCGATCTCCCCTCGCTTTTGTCAAGGAAAAGCAAATACGACGCTAAGTTGGACGGAGAATCCCGATCCGGAAGTGGAAATCTTGCGTACAGGTGCGGAACAGTTTGAAATCAAAGGGGAGGTCTTCCGCGAGGAGCCGGAGGTGGAGGCGGCAGTCGCGGCTGGTCCGGAATTTTTTGCCGAAGTGATGATCGGTGCCCTTCAGGAGAAGGGCGTGATTTTGTCGGAGGGGATCCGGGTGGTGCGAGGATCTTTTTCGGAAAGAGCCGATATTCGGGTGGATCGGTGGTCACCGACACTGGCGGAAGTTCTTCAGCGGGTGAACAAGGAGAGTGACAACCTGACAGCAGAGATATTACTTCGCACTATGGGGATGATGGGCAGGGGAATGCTTTCCGAAGAAGAAGGCCTTCTCTGCATGAAGTGCTGGTTTCGGAAACGGGGGTTCCAGCCTCCCGGAGTATTTGCGGAGGGTTCCGGACTTTCGGGTTACAATCAGGCGACTCCGGAAACCATTTTGAACACTTTGATTCAGGCACAGAAAGATCGGTGCTTTCACCTGTGGTTGGACAGTCTTCCCCGATATGGGGCAGACGGAACGCTGAAAAACCGGACCGCCGTCTTGCCGGAAGGAGTGAAAGTGGCTGCTAAAACCGGGAGCTTGGCAGGGGTGAAGAATCTGTCCGGTTATTTTCTCAATAGCGAAGGGGAGCCTGTACTCTCCTTTTCTTTCTTGATTAACGGATTGTTGGAGGAGGAAAATGGGGAAAAGCTACAGGATCAACTCCTGCAGCTCACAGCCAAAGAGTGGATTAAGTGAAGGATTCTCCGCCCTTGTACCGGGTGCTCCCGCACCATTCACTATGATAGGGTTCATCGGTTAAGCGATTGATCTTTACCGAGTTGGGCGTGTTGGGAGAGTGGATGAAGGCGCCGTCACCGATGTACATCCCCACATGGTGGATGGACCCTTTTCCTTCTTCGTAAGCAAAAAAGAGAAGATCTCCAGGCGCCAACTCCTCCTTGGATACCTGTTGTCCATAACGGGCTTGAGGGTCTGCATCCCGGGGAATGGTAATCCCGTTCGCCTCAAAGATTCGATACATCAATCCAGAGCAATCAAAACCGAAGGAAGACATTCCCGCCCACAAATATGGTAAACCGAGGAAACGTTCAGCCGTCCGGATGCGCGCTTCCACCCCGGTCACTGGCAACTGTCGGGTAACTGTCACCTCCTTTGCCGGGATCCGACCTGTCCTCCCGCTGGGAGTCCATACGGTGACCTCTCCATCTTCTTCTTTCACTTGGGGCAGACGGGTCATAAAACTGAGCTCCACTTCTTCGCCGGAATCCAGGAGCAAGCGGGAACGGTCGGCAGTCACCCACGCGAAGGAGGAATCTTCCCAAGCTTGATGGTACTTCGGATCGAAGGTGAGTTGGGAGGCGGGGATCCATCCGGGATACCCGTTGGGATCCTTGGGCGTAAATTGTCCGGGAACACAGACCCGAGCCCAACCTTCCCGCTCTTCCATCACCTGAACCGGTGCACCGTACAGAACCTGGGATTCCAATCTCCCCACCAGATCCAAGCGATTTTCCGTCCCCATGTCCAACCAGGTCTCCCGATCCATCGGAAAGTGAAGGGAGGGACGGTCCACCTCCCGCACTTTTTCCGGATGGAGCCACAGATTGGCAAAGGTGTCACGTACATATCGGATGTTCAATCATCTTCCTCCCTGCTCTTAATATAGTATGGTGAACACCCTTATTGCTTTCGGCGTACTGGGTCCAGAGTCCTTCCATGGGCGTCATTCCACAAAAGCAGGAAAAGTGATTGCACTCATCGAATGAAGGAATGAATCGATGATTCAGAAGGATTTCTTTTTCTCAAGGGGGAATGAGACATGATCCGTAAATCATGGATTGTCGTATGGACGTTGTTGTTCGCAGTCAGCCTGTTGGCGGTGGGATGTGGGGGAGAAGGATCGAACGCTGGTTCCAAGCAGGGGGAGATCTTGAAATTAAACCTTTCCAATGGCGAGCCGACTTCCATCGATCCCGCCAAAGCTTTTGATGATGATTCGATGGAAGTGGTCAACAATCTGTTTGAAGGCCTTACCCGTCTGAACAAGGAGCATCAGCCGGAACCAGCGGCGGCAGAAAAGATAGATAAATCTGACGACGGGCTCACTTACACTTTCACTCTGCGCAAAGATGCCAAATGGTCCAACGGCGAACCGGTGACTGCTCAGGATTTTGAATATGCCTGGAAAAGAGTGCTTGATCCCAAAACGGCATCTGAGGCCTCTTTCCTGATGTTTTTTATCAAAAATGCCGAGCAATACAATGCCGGGGAAGCCAAAGTGGAGGAAGTGGGGATTCATGCTGAAGATGATTCCACGCTGGTGGTGGAATTGGAACAGCCCACTCCGTTCTTTGAAGGGTTGACGGCCTATACCCCCTTCGCTCCGGTTTACCGGAAGAGCGTGGAAGAAAATAAAAATCCCTTTGGCAGTGCCAAGAATTATATCAGCAATGGTCCCTTTAAAATGACCCAATGGAAGCACGACGGAAACATTAAAGCTGAAAAAAACGAACATTATCGGGAAGCGGATCAGGTGAAACTGGCCGGACTAGAATGGTCGATGGTTGCAGAAGCCACCACAGCGTATCAGATGTTTAAACAAAAAGATCTTCACTTTGGAGAAGCCCCTGGTGAAATTCCGCCTGAATTGACGGGAAAAGTGATTGAAAAGGGTGAAGCGAAAGTATCCGATGATTCGGGGCTGGAGTTTTACCGGTTCAACGTGAAGGAGGAGCCTTTCACCAACGCTAAGATCCGGAAAGCTTTCGCTCTGGCTGTGGACCGGAAAGCCATTGTGGAACAGGTCGTCCAGGGTGGTCAACAACCTGCCTACGCTTATGTGGCACCAGGGACGATGTCCGAATCGGGAGATTTTCGGGATCAAGGTGAGGATTACATCCAAGACGCCCAGTGGGAAGAAGCCAAAGAACTGTTGGAAGAAGGAATGAAGGAAGAGGGATGGACGAAACTGCCACGGGTCACCATCTTGTTTAACAAAGATGAAAAGCATAAAAAAGTGGCGGAAACCATTCAGGAGATGTGGCGCAAACATCTCAATGCCAAAGTAGAGTTGCAAGCCCGGGAAGTGGGGGTCTATTTTGACGATCGGCGCAGCGGCAACTTTATCATCGCTCGCTCCAGTTTCCTTCCCGATTACAATGATCCCTACAATTATTTGGAAAGCTTTCAGTCGGATCACTCCATGAACCAGACCGGTTGGAAAGACAAGAAATATGATCAGTTACTCGAAAAAGCCCGTGGAGAGACTGAGGATGCTAAGCGGATGGAATATCTTCATCAAGCGGAGAAACGTCTCTTTGAAGGCATGCCGTTGTTTCCGATTTATTATTACAACAGTGTCGTCCTGGAACAGCCGAATGTGAAAAATATCCTGCGGCACACCGTGGGTCCCAACGATTACCGCTGGGTTGAAATCAAATAATAAAAAAAAGAGCACCCGCATCTGGGTGCTTTTTCTCTTCAGTGGGTAGTCCCTTTGCGCCGGAGCAGATGCCAGATCAATGCGATTAGCAAGATCAGGGCCACAAGGGAGAGACTGAGGGGGCCGAAATATTGTCCAATGATCCAAGCGACCAGAAAAAAGCGGGCGCCTCTGCCTAGCAAGGACCACAGAACCACTTCTCGGATACGAATATCACACATCCCGGATGCGATGGTAAACACTTTGAAGGGAATGGGAGTGAAGCCGGCGATTGCCAGAGAAAAACCGCCGAACTGATCAAAATAGGCCTCCACTTTTTCCACAGTCTGATGCTTGAAAAGGCGGAGCATCAAGGGCCGTCCCAACTTTTTCCCAATCCACCATCCCAGCAGAGCTCCCGCTACGGAGGAGAGGGTGGTGATCAGAGCGTACCACCAGACCCATTCGGGCTGGGCGATCCCCAGAGGGATGAGGATTACATCAGGAATCACAGGGAAAAATGAGGATTCAAAAAAGGACAAGATGGCCAAGCCCCAAGAGCCATAAGAGAGAAACCACTCCACCACTGCATGGATCCAATCAGACCACATGAGGTTTTTCCTCCCCGGAATTGATCGACCGCGTTATCTTTGCTTCTGAGGTGTTCCTGTAAAAACTGCCATCATACCCGCCCCTCCAAGACGCATACTAAGGGCAACCCGATGAGGGGAGGGTTGGATGTGAGCAAAAAGAAAAAACGCAACTATCGGGACCAACAGTCTCAACCAGGTCAAAAGAGGGATGGTTCCGCTGACGAAGTGGAATTCGGCCGAGAGCCGGGAACAGCTGCTGATGAAGTGGAGTTCGGTCGCGAACCGGGAGCGGTTGCCGATGAAGTGATCTTTGACGAAGTGACTCCCGGTGCCCCCAATGTCTTTGATGCAGTCGGGTATTCGGGGGCAGTAGCCGACCAGGATGTGGAATTGGGTGAGGAGTCAGCGGATCGCAATCGGGACCAATTGCAGGATGAAGATCAATCAGGAGCGCAAGATACGGAAACGGCTACCGAAGTCGCCCCTATTGCCGATCGGGAATGGGAGCGAAATGAAGATCGTGCAAACAGGGAAAATGCCGGGAATGAAACCGGGGATGAAGGAAGAGGTCTTGGAATCACCAGTATTATTCTATCGGTCTTATCCTTCTTTTTCGTTCCCTTCCTCCTGGGATCCGCAGGAATCATCTTGGGAGTAATCGCCGGTCGCAAGGGCAGTGCCATGGGCTGGTGGGCTGTCGGCCTCGGAGCGATTTCCGTGATTTTGACAGCATTTGTTGCACCGATTGCAGGCTTTTAACGATCAGGCTTCCCTTTAAGGGGAAGCCTGATCTTCTGGTATCAGGATCCGTTGGTCGCCCACTCGTCGGGTGATTCCTTTTTTATCCATCCATTCCAGCAGAGGGATCAAGTATTTTCGGGAAAGGCCGAAGCATTCCTTGGCTTGTTGCATGGATAGACTCCCTTCCCGATGGATCGTTTGGATCGTCAGGTTTACCGCGGAATCATAAGCTTTTCGGTGCATCAACAACTTCTCCGTCAGGGGCACAACAATCTCCTTCCGAATCAGATAACCCCGGATATCCTCACGGGATGTAGCGGGAATTCCGGCTTCAGCAAACAAGGTCTCCCATTCAGTAGGAGTCCAGCCTTCCTGGTGTAAGCGATGGACCACTTGAGCCGCTGCCGCTTTCCACTGCTCGGGGAGATTCGGGGTGAAGGAAGGGAGAGCGATGTATTCATCCTGCTGATTCAACAGGCGTTGTCTTTCCCATCGGGCCAACAGTATGTTCACCTCCGGGGGATCGAGGGTCGGCAGAAACCGTGCGGACCATTCCGCCTTGGGAACACCAGGCCACATGGGATGTTCCTGATGATAGGAAGTAAGCCAATCTTTCATCTCTTTCTCGACCCGAACTAGAGTGCTGGCAGAAACAAAGCCAGATGCTACGGGAAGGATCTGACCTGCCTTCTCTAACGCCTTCAATTCGCGGTGAAGGGCAACATCTCCTTCACCTGATATCGATTGAATTTCTCGGAAAGTCAGCAGGAGAGTCCGATCCAGTGCCCGTAAAATTCGGGCGGACAAACCACCCTGCCAAATTTGGCGGATCTGTTCCGCGGCAGCAGGGGAGATCTTTCGCTTGATAGCTACTGCTTCTGCTACCTCGCCTCCTCCGATGGTGGTTGGCGGAGAAGGACGACGCAGGATAAACCGGTCCCCGTGTGCTGCGACCACAGGTTCTCGTAATACCAAAC
Source organism: uncultured Kroppenstedtia sp. (assembly GCA_959600065.1). Lineage (GTDB taxonomy): Bacteria > Bacillota > Bacilli > Thermoactinomycetales > DSM-45169 > Kroppenstedtia > Kroppenstedtia sanguinis. The sequence continues at coordinate 7,885 of CAUGKZ010000019.1, forward strand.
TGGCATATATCTCTTCTCCGGGTTTCCACTCCTTGCGATCATAGAGGATCAACTTGGCGAAAACTTCCGAGGTTCCGATCATCAGGGTGATTTGACACCGTTGACGTAAGCTGAAACCCAGATCCGGCAAGGAGCACGCCCGAATATCGATCCGGTGGGAAGGGGACCAGATTCCCGGTTGGCCGACGGTTTGGCCGCGGGAAACCTCTCCCCGGTGAATCCCGCTCAGATTGAGAGCGGCCCGTTGCCCAGCTGCCACCCTTGGCACGCTCTGGCTGTGAATCTGGGCTTGTCGCACTTTGACTCGCTTGCCACCGGGTAAAACCTCCAATTCTTCTCCCGGACCGGTGCTACCGGACTGAACCGTTCCGGTGACCACGGTCCCCGCGCCTTGGATCATAAAGGATCGATCCACAGGGAGGCGGAAAGGGGCCTCGCTCTTTCGCTGCTCAATCCCTGGAAGTTTTGCATCCAGCACTTGAAGCAGGCGGTCGATACCTTCCCCGGTAGTGGAGGAAATACGCAGTAGGGGAGCTCCTTCCAAAAATGTATTCCGGGTGAGCTCACGCAGATCCTCTTCTATGATTGGCAACAGCTCCGGATCCGCCTGATCGTTCTTGCTGAGGAGGAGTAATCCATTCTTTACCCCAAGAAGATCCAGGATGGCCAGATGCTCCTGGGTTTGGGGCATCACCCCTTCATCAGCAGCCACCACCAACAGCACAAAATCGATCCCTGTTACCCCAGCCACCATTTGCCGGATCAATTTTTCATGGCCGGGTATATCGATGATCGAGACCGTCATTCCTGAGGGAAGCGTCAGTGGGGCAAAACCTGGCTCGATGGAGATCTTTCTTTCTTGTTCCTCTTTGAGCCGGTCTGTGTTTACACCGGTTAAGGCCTGGGTAAGCCTCGTTTTACCGTGATCGATATGTCCCGCTGTCCCGATAACATATCGTTTCGCTTCCAAACCCACCCCCCCTTTCCCTATAGCTCTCGGTTTGTGTTCATAGTATCATTTCATATGTTTCATTTCCCGCTAAAAGATAAAGAAAAAGTGCTTGTCAAAAACTCAACTTCATGATAATATATTACTTGTCTCGCAAAGAGATTCCATCATATGCGGATGTAGTTCAATGGTAGAACACCAGCTTCCCAAGCTGGTAACGCGGGTTCGATTCCCGTCATCCGCTCCAAATCAAACCGTTGCCCTCAATCAGGGGGCAACGGTTTTGTCGTTTGAAATGAGAAGGTGACGAGTCGTTTTCGATCTGGGGAAATAGCTGATTGGGTATGCCCCTCATCGGATTCAATTGAACACTTTTGCTGACAGCTGGTGGGGAATCCGAAATTATGAAAATTGTGGATTGTAGGTGAAAGGGAGGTTGCGGAAACCGAAATAGACGACGGAGGGATATCAGGATTTGGTGGTGATGGGATTGTTGCGGGAGGACTGGGCAGAGCCAAATGACAGATGACATGGAAAAAGAATCCGGGGGTTGACACCTCCGGGTGCGCGGATTTATTTCCTAGAGTGATCGGAATGAGATTCCCAGGTCAATTCAGCGAAGGGTTTGCCCTTGTCACCGATATAAGCTCGCTCAACTTCTCGCCCCCTTTCATCCAGACGGCAAATATAGGGGCGGCGAGATTCATCCACCCGCAGGCATAATGGTTCTTCGGACCACTCCACATCTTTCGCATCACACTGGATTGATCCATTGGGTTTTCTCCGCCAGGGAAGGTATCCCAGGCGACCGGGATGGAGGGCTTGTCCCTTCGTCTCCTTGACTAAGTCCCGCAGTGTTCCTTCCCGAAGATAGGCACCTCCCTCTCGGGTCAATTGCCACACCGACTGCAGTTTCTCCGCAATCCGGTATAAGGTTGGATACAATTCCTCTGAATCTGAAGTTCCCATCGCGTTACACTCTCCTGTATCAATGAAGAAGAATTCAGTTTGGCGAGTCACTCAGGGGAGGATCCTCTTCAGTACTGGATATTTTTTCCATTTGCTCAGTTGTTTTCCAATCCTAGGATAACGGGTTTCCAGTTTGACAACTAGTCTGTGGGCCCAAGGGGACGTTTTGGATAAAATCATCAGTCCAATTAAAATGAATAAAATTCCTTGCAGAAATGGAAGCACCAGTCCGAGGATACCTAATACGATGAAAAACCAGCCTATGATCTGGCCTGCTAACCGTTTGATATTTCGTTTGTTCAAGGGGATCCTCTCTCTTTCCCTTGGAGTAGTGTCAGGCGTATTATACCGTGATTTTAGCCGTTGATTCAAACGGAGAAGGGAAAGTATAAAGTATGGTATGATATGGGGCTTTGCCACGTATTCATAATAGTGGATGAATCCTTTGCGTATAGATGCATCGGGGGGATGCGGATGATTATCGCAGTGGATTGTGGACGCAGCTACGTCAAAGTGATCACGGAAGGGAAATCCTTTTTGTTCCCCAGCAAAGTGAGCGGTTGGCGCAAACGGAACTACCGCCAGGAATTGCCGGGGGATCTGGAGATGGAGTATCAAGGGCGGAGATGGTTTGTAGGAAAACTGGCGGAACGGGAAGGGGAGTTCACCCGTCAGGCGATGCAAGATTCCAAAGCGGTGGAAGAAACCTTGATCCTGACCTTGACGGCCCTTCATCAAGCCCATGCCCAGGGCCGGATCACCTTGGTCACAGGCTTGCCCATCGGAAATTTTACAGATGTGGAACAAAAAGCGATCAAACGACTGCTCGAGGGGCCGCATCGGGTCGCGGTGAACGGTGTGGAACGTTCCTTTTATGTGGAAAACGTATACAGTACGATTGAAGGGGGCGGCGCTTTTTTCTCAACACCGCGAATGGGGTTGGTCCGGATCATCGACATCGGTGCCAAAACAACCAATTACGCTACCTTTCGGGATAAGGTGTTTATTGACCGGGAATCAGGAACACTCCCAGTCGGCTGGGAGACGGTTAAGGTCTCCAATATCAAAGAGATGGCAGATCTGATCGCTGGGACCCTCTCCAAAACCTGGAGTAGCCGGGATGTTGTCATGTTGGTGGGGGGGATGGCTCGCAAGCTGGAGCCCTACATCCGAGAGCATTTTCACCATGCTTTCGCAGTGGATGATCCTCAGATGGCCAATGTTCGGGGATACTATGAAATCGGCAGGGCTTTTCTCTGATGGGGAAGAAAAAAGTTTATGGTGTGGTTTTTGATATGGCTGACCCCGTCGATTGCTCCCTTCTCGAGCAGGTGGAAGAGAGCACGGAGGACTTCAGCCAATTGGTGAAATCCCTCCTTCGCAAATGGGCCCCTGATCGCGATTCATCATCAGGAGATGCCTCGGATGACGGAGGGGAAGCGATTCGCAAGAGTGGGTTACCCTTCGGATGAAAAAAAGCCTCCCGAAAAAACCGGGAGGCTTCCGTTATTTGGTGACGGCCGCTTTTTCCTTCATGCTCAACACCCGGAATCCTTTCTCTTCTAGGCGCTGGCGGATAGAATCACCGGGGGGGGTGGGGCTGACCTTGAGCAAAATCCGGCGGGCGGCGGCATCGCCGGCATCAAAGGTGACGACGCTGATAATATTCACATCAAAGGCACGGACCGCATCCAGAATCTGCTCTAATTCATGGGGGACGTCCATGACGACAGCCAGGAGGAACCGGATTCCAGGCAGAGCATGTCCGTACGTATCAGCAAGGGCGGCTTCCACATCACTGATCTTCACAATCCCGAGAAAAGTGAAGCCATCATCGGAGACAACG
>CAUGKZ010000020.1 GCA_959600065.1 uncultured Kroppenstedtia sp.
GCAGCACACGACTCCCTTCCGCTGCCCATTTTCTGGTTAATCAACAGCCCTGATCTAGGGTACAAATATTTCCTAGATCGACAACGAATCGATTCTTCACATCCTGTTCGAACTGTCCATCCTCGGCGAACAATGGGTTGTAATGAAGGAGGAAATATCAGGAAGCAGGGATCCTGGAACCCAGGGAGATGGACAAGGTAAAACCTTGTCATGGCGCGTCTTGACAGGTCCTGAGCCTGTCTGATAAGATTGCAAAAACCAAAATGCGGATTTTGATAATAAAGGGGACTGAACTCCGATGTGGGAAGATAAATTTGCTAAAGAAGGTCTCACCTTTGATGATGTATTACTCATGCCGGCTAAATCCGAAGTTCTTCCACGGGATGTGGAAGTGGCTACCCAATTAGGTGAGCAGATACAATTGAATGCTCCTCTCTTGAGTGCAGGGATGGACACGGTGACGGAAGCCCCGATGGCGATCGCGATTGCCCGGCAAGGGGGGATTGGGGTCATCCACAAAAGTATGAAGATCGAGGAACAGGCAGAGGAAGTGGATCGAGTGAAGCGCTCGGAAAGTGGCGTGATCACCAAACCCTTTTACCTCCATCCGGATCACAAGGTGTATGATGCGGAGTCCCTGATGTCCAAATTTCGTATCTCCGGGGTGCCGATTGTGGATCAAGAGCAGAAATTGGTCGGGATCCTCACCAACCGGGACTTGCGGTTTGTCCGGGATTACTCCATCCCGATCTCAGCTGTGATGACCCGCACCAATCTGGTAACAGCACCTGTAGGCACCACGGTCACCGATGCCGAGGAAGTCCTGCAGAAACACAAGATTGAAAAACTGCCCTTGGTAGATGGAGAGGGAGTCCTCAAAGGACTGATCACCATCAAAGATATTGAGAAGGCGACGATGTTCCCCAACGCAGCCAAGGATGCCCAGGGGCGGTTACTCGCCGGTGCCGCCGTCGGGGTAACCGGAGATACGATGCAACGTGCCGCTGCCTTGGTGGAGGCGGAAGTGGATCTGTTGGTGGTAGATACCGCTCACGGCCACTCCAAAGGGGTGTTGGAGACTGTGTCCAGGTTGCGGCGGAAGTACCCCGATCTGGTGATCGTTGCCGGAAATGTGGCGACAGGGGAAGGGACAAAGGATCTGATCGAGGCTGGAGCTAGCGTGGTCAAAGTAGGAATCGGTCCCGGATCGATCTGCACCACAAGGGTGGTGGCGGGAATCGGAGTTCCCCAAGTCACAGCGATTTATGATTGTGCCACCGTGGCCCGTCAGTACGGCATTCCGATTATTGCCGACGGAGGGATCCGTTTTTCCGGCGATATCGTGAAAGCCTTGGCCGCCGGGGCCGATGCAGTGATGTTAGGGAGTATCTTTGCAGGAACGGAGGAATCTCCGGGGGAAACGGAGATCTATCAAGGACGTCAATTTAAAGTCTATCGCGGAATGGGATCGATCGGTGCGATGAAAGCGGGAAGCAAGGACCGTTATTTTCAGGAAAACGAGCGGAAATTGGTCCCTGAGGGTATCGAAGGGCGCGTCCCCTATAAAGGGCCCTTGGCGGAGACCGTTTTTCAACTTTTAGGGGGAATCCAAGCCGGGATGGGGTATTGTGGCACCCGGAATCTGCGTGAGCTGAAGGAGAACTCCCGGTTTGTCCGGATCACCAGCGCTTCTCTGCAGGAAAGCCACCCCCATGACATCCAGATTACGAAAGAGGCGCCCAACTACAATCTATAAAGGTTCGATCACACAGGGGATTCCCCTGTGTTTTAATAAAAATCGAGGAACTGTTTCCAATTCTCCTCCCCATCCGTTACACTTGGAAGGGTGAATTCGCATCATGAGTGGAACGGGGTGGGGTGTAGAGATGGTCGGGTGGAAGAGAAAACTGCCGGTCATCGTTTTGGGTGTGCTGTTGTTGGTGGGGTCCTTAGGACCTGTCGAGAAAGTTTTTGCTGAGCCACAGGCGGAACCCCTGGATATTCAGACTCGCTCTTATGTATTGATGGAGATGGAGACGGGTCGAGTATTGGCGGGGAAAAAAGAGAAACATCCCTATCCACCGGCAAGTCTAACCAAAATCATGACGGAATATCTAGTGTTGAAAGAAGTGAAGTCAGGCCGGCTTCGTTGGAAAGACGAAGTGAAAATCAGTAAAAATGCGGCTTCGATTGGAGAGGCTCAGGTAAATCTTGTCGCCGGAGAAAAACGGACCGTGGAGGAATTGTTTCATGCCATGGCCATCCATTCGGCCAATGATGCTTCAGTCGCTCTCGCTGAGTATATATCGGGTAGCGAAGGAGCTTTTGTGGGTAAGATGAATAAAGAAGCCCAGCGCCTCGGACTGAAAGAAACTCATTTTATCAATTGTACGGGATTACCCCGACGTAGCTATCCACATCCTCCACAGGTGAAAGGAGAGCACAGGATGTCCGCCGAGGATATCGCTCGGTTGGCGCGTCACCTCATTCAAGATCATCCTCGCGTAATCCAGACTCTTTCACTACCGGAATACATATTTCGCCAGGGGGAAAATCGAGAGCTGATCCTGCCGAACTCCAATCAAATGCTGCCAGGGTATTCTCATTTTTATAAGGGCGTGGATGGAGTAAAAACAGGATATACTCGGGAGGCAGGGTACAGTTTTACCGGAACGGCTCAACGGGATGGGATGCGTCTGATCACCGTGGTGATGGGAACAGATTCCAAGAGTCGCCGATTTGCAGAAACGGAAAAACTGTTAGACTTCGGCTTTCAAAATTACCAGATGAAAACCCTCCTGAAGAAAGGAACCTCTGTTCCGAAACAGAGCAAAGTCCCCCTTCGAGGGGGCGTGGAGGACGAGGTGCCAGTGGTGGCGGGGGCTTCCTGTAGAATCCCGGTTCGTAAAGGGGATCAAGCGGCATACACCTTCCGGGTGAAGGCTAAATCCGGACTGGAAGCTCCGATTCGCTCTGGAGATGAGGTGGGAACGGCGCAGGTTCAGTTGAAAGGCAAGGATGTTCCCTGGATCCCCCCGGTTCCCTTGAAAGCAGCCCAAGATGTGGAGGCTAGCTGGTGGACCCTGTTTTACCGCTATGTGACGGAGTGGTTCTGATCCGTGACTGGGTTGTGAATCACCGATCCTTTGGTTACAATGTTTCTGAAAAGTGTCGGGGTAGCAGGGAGGGAAAACTTATGCAGGATCCACAGAGGAGCGGAGAAAACCCAGGCACCCTTCGATTCCGTAAAGGCGGTGTCATCATGGACGTCGTCAATGCAGAACAAGCGAAGGTTGCTGAAGATGCCGGTGCTGTGGCTGTGATGGCCCTGGAACAGGTACCCGCAGATATCCGGGCGGCGGGCGGAGTGGCACGAATGGCGGATCCGCAGATGATCGAAGAAGTGATCAATGCTGTCTCCATTCCCGTTATGGCCAAAGCGCGAATCGGCCATTTTGTGGAAGCGCGCCTGTTGGAAGCGATGGACGTGGATTATATCGATGAGAGTGAAGTGTTGACTCCGGCGGACGATAGATATCACATTGACAAGCATGGGTTTACTGTTCCCTTTGTATGTGGGGCCCGTGACCTCGGAGAAGCTTTGCGGAGGATCGGAGAAGGGGCGTCCATGATCCGGACCAAGGGGGAGCCGGGTACCGGAAACATTGTCGAAGCGGTGAAACACATGAGACAGATGATGTCCCAGATCCGCAAAGTACAAAACATGTCCCCAGACGAACTGATGGCGGAAGCAAAAGTCCTCGGTGCTCCCTACGAGCTGCTGTTGGAAGTCCACGAAGAAGGACGTCTGCCTGTGGACAACTTTGCTGCAGGTGGGGTGGCCACTCCAGCGGATGCGGCTTTGATGATGCAGTTGGGCTCCGATGGCGTTTTTGTTGGATCAGGGATCTTCAAATCGGACAGCCCGGCTCAATTTGCCCAAGCGATCGTGGAAGCGGCCGCTCATTACGAAGATTTCGAGAGGATCGTTGAGTTGTCCAAGGGGCTGGGAGCGGCGATGAAAGGAATGGAGATCTCCACTCTGGAAGCTTCTCAGCGAATGCAGGAGCGTGGCTGGTAACTGACTGAGAAAAACGGTTTTCAGAGAAAATAACCTAAAAGCATCGATGAGAAACAGTACCTGATCCCGGGGTTCAGAGAGACGGTGGTAGGTGTGAACCGTTCCACCGGGGCATGGGAATCCATCTCGGAGCTGCGCGCGAAGGGTTCTAAAGCCGTGGAGCGCTGCCGGTCCGGCGAACCGTGATCTTCGCCGTGAAGAGGGTCGAAATCCGTTTCGGCCAATGAGGGTGGCAACGCGGAACTTCCGTCCCTTGGGATGGAAGTTCTATTTTTTTGTGAGGAGGGTTCAGGTGATGTTGGATTTGAAGGTGTTGCGGCAAGATCTGGAACAGGTGCGCAAGAGATTGGAACATCGGGGAGAGGATATCAGTGGTCTCGATAGGGTGACCCGCCTCGATGAACATCGGCGGGAGTTGCTAAGGGAAACAGAACAATTGAAAAACCGGCGCAATGTGGTCTCCAAGGAAGTGGCCCGGAAGAAGAAGGCCGGGGAAGAGGCCGCTGACACCATCGCTGAAATGAGACATGTGGGCGACCGGATCAAAAAATTGGATGAAGAAGTGCGTCAGGTGGAGCAGGAACTGGATCATGTATTGCTCACCTTGCCCAATCTACCTCATGAGAGCGTCCCCATCGGCGAGAGCGAGGAGGATAATCAGCCTGTCCGCCATTGGGGGGAAGTTCCCCAGTGGAGTTTTAAGCCCAAGCCTCATTGGGAATTGGGGATAGAACTAGATCTTCTAGATTTTGAGCGTGCAGGCAAGGTGACCGGTTCCCGCTTTGTTTTTTACAAAGGGGTGGGGGCCCGGCTGGAGCGGGCATTGTATAACTACATGCTGGACCTTCACACGGAACAGAACGGTTACACTGAGATGATTCCGCCCTATATGGTGAATCGGGACAGCATGACCGGAACGGGTCAACTCCCCAAATTTGCCGAAGATTCCTTTGCGGTGACAGATACGGATTACTATCTGATTCCCACGGCGGAGGTGCCCTTAACCAATTACCACCGAGGAGAGATCCTATCCGCAGAAGATCTTCCTGTCAAATACGTCGGGTTTAGCGCCAACTTCCGTTCCGAGGCTGGTTCAGCGGGACGGGACACCCGGGGTTTGATCCGCACCCATCAGTTTAACAAAGTGGAACTGGTAAAATTGGTCCCGCCAGAGGACTCCTATGATGCGTTAGAAAGCTTAGTGGCCGATGCGGAGATGGTGCTACAACAACTGGGTCTTCCCTATCGGGTCCTGTTGATGTGCACAGCAGATCTCGGTTTTACAGCCGCCAAAAAATACGATTTGGAGGTTTGGCTCCCCAGCTCGGACACCTACCGAGAGATCTCCTCCTGCAGCAACTTCGAAGATTTCCAGGCTCGGCGGGCCCATATTCGCTTCCGTCGGGAAGTCGGCTCCAAACCGGAGTTTGTCCATACCCTCAACGGATCGGGCCTGGCGATTGGCCGAACCGTGGCGGCCCTGATGGAAAACTATCAACAGGAAGATGGGAGCATTCTCATCCCGGAGGTATTGCGTCCCTACATGGGAGGACTGGAGAAAATCGAAAAAGCCTAAAACTGCAGAGGGCTGTTGCATACAGCCCTCTTGACATAGATCACGGTCCACCTCTATAATAATACTCTGCATGGAGCACATGGAGAGGTGGCCGAGTGGTTGAAGGCAGCGGTCTTGAAAACCGCCGTACCTGCGAGGGTACCGTGGGTTCGAATCCCACCCTCTCTGCCAAATAGAAGGGTTTAGAGCTGGCTCGACTGATGAGGGGCAGATCCTTTGCAATCGATAAAACTTAGGTTCGTTTACAAACAAGAAGTTGTCCAATCTCTTTGGGTAACTTCTTGTTTTGCGTATTCGAGATCCCAATTTCGAGGGTCTGATGGTAGTCTGAAAAATTGAAAAACCGCCCGATTGGAGGCGGCCTTATGGTAAAATAGACTATGGTAGTAGCTAAGGGCGGGTGGCCACACAGACCCTCGATGGAGAGGGGGTGAGGCCATGGAGCTTCTTAGCCTGATCGTCAAGACGGCCGGTGTGGTGGTACAAGCATTGGCTGTCTATGTTGCGTATCAGGCGCTAAATAAGAAGTAACCCGCCCCCTGGCAAAGGTTTGCGGGTTACTTCTCGCACAACCGTGGCCGCCTGTCTGCGGCAGCTACCCGGCGGTGGGGTTCACCCCGCCGCCGTTACTATTTCTATCCACAGAATAGCACAGGTATGCGTATTTCGTCCAGTTTTACTTATGATCCAGAGATCCAAGGCGCAGGTACCATGGATTCGAGTCGCGGGAAAACGATGAATGAGAAGGAGGGCTGTCTATCTGAGGACGGCTTTTTGCTGTGTCATGACGTAGGGGCGGCCACGATATGGTTTCCACTGTGCCCGTCGGATTGTTCGGAGGCGTCGATCTGGTCCGGATCATAGGTGATCTGTTTTTGCATCGGCATATAGGTATCCCCGTCCACGATGGGGGAAGGGCCGGAGTTGGATTTGCTGGAGTTTCGGTTGGCGATGCCGCTGTTGCCGATGGCCACCGTGCTGGCAGTGGACATGGCCACAATCTTGATGGTTCCGATCTGGATGGAGATATTCATCTGGCTCATTCTTCCCACCTTCTTCTCAAGGAAGTCTGCCGGACTTTTGCTCAGTATATGCTTCCCGACGGAGGAAGTGATGGTTCACCGATTGGGCGCAACTCAAATACAATATCTAATCGTGAGCGAGATCAGAGGGAGGGATCGATATGGGATTGAAAACCGAGATGGGGTGTCTGGATGTCACCCGGATCTCCTCGGATTCGAGTCTGGTGATTGGGGATAACCTAGTGACCAGCCGTTCCAAGGAAAAACAGAACTACGGGTTGGAACTGACCACCGACGGGGAAGTAGTCGCTCCGGTTCAGCAAGTGATTCACATGGATGCGGATCGGATGGATATCTCGATTACGTCCACGTCTAGCCGGGTAAGCTTCGTTTATTAAGGAAGGAGTTGGATCCATGCCCGCCTTTTTCAATATCGGTTTGTTTAAAAATGATCAGGTCCAGACCGGTGGTTCGGTTGGTTTTGGCCAAAATATCATCCAGAACCGAAATTCCTCCAAATTTAATCAAGGCTCCACCAGTGTGGGCGACGGGGTAAGTACTCTTCCTATCGCCTTGCATCTGAACGCAGATCCGGATCTGCAGGATCAACTCATTCTAGAAACCAACAACATTGGCACAGGGCAGGTGTAGGATGGATGCCGGCCCAGGATCAGCGTCGGCGTCATCAAAAACAACATCCTCAGTCAAGGAGCGACCCTCACCCTAGGAGTGAATGTAGTCCAAAACCACAATTCTACTAAACAGAATATCGGGAATTATGTGATTGGAGCTGGACGTCTATCCATGCCAACAGGTCAAGTGACCAATCTGGATAATGATCTGCAGGATAACCAGAGCATCGAATTATGATCTGCCTTTTAGCACCTCTGCTCTCCCCCTTGCATAAAATAAAATAGGCGTTCGACTCTCTGTCGATGAATGGAGGGTCGAACCCACATCTCCGTCTGGGGGGAATTCATCATGTGCGGGATTACCGGCTGGATCGATTGGAATCGGGACCTGAGCCGGGAACGACCAACCTTGGAAGGAATGAATCAGCAACTGGGTTGCCGAGGACCGGACGGGGAAGGGGTTTGGCTGTCTCCGCAAGCAGGCTTGTGTCACCGGCAGTTGCTCGGAACCCACCCCAAGGGCGTCTCCCAACCGATCGTACGTCGATTCGGAAACCGAAATCTGGTTATCACTTTTCACGGAAGACTGTTTAACACAGGGGATTTGTCTCGAGAATTGAAATCTCTAGGATACCCTTTGCATAGTCCATTGGAAGCTGAGCGGGTCTTGGCCGCTTATGCAGAATGGGGAGAGGCTGCCCCTAAACACCTGGACGGAAATTTTGCTTTCGCAATATGGGATGAAGGGGAGCAAAGCCTGTTCATGGCCCGGGACCGATTCGGAATCAAGCCCCTCTATTATACGGAAAAAGCAGGGGGATTCTTGTTTGCTTCCAAGTTGAAAGCATTGTTGGCCCATCCTGAAGTGACACCGGAAGTGGATGGGGAAGGTTTGGCCGAAGTGCTGGTGATGGGACCCTCCCGAACCCCTGGACATGGGGTGTTCAAGGGAGTTCGGGAACTCTTGCCTGGTTATGTACTTCGAGTGGACCAAAGTGGAGTCCGTCAGCATCCCTATTGGAGACTGGAAAGTCAAATCCATGTTGATGATACCCAGACCACGATTCAACGTGTTCGGGAGCTGCTTACGGATGCAGTTCGCCGTCAGATGGAATCCGACGTGCCTGTGGGAGCGATGTTATCAGGAGGGCTGGATTCCAGTGCCATCTCCGCCTATGCCGCAGAGGTCCTCCGTCAAGAGAAGAGCGGGCCACTACAAACTTTTTCGTTGGATTACGTAGGAAATGACCAGTATTTTCGACCCAATGAATTTCAGCCTCATGCCGACGCTCCCTGGGTGAGTCGGATGGTGGACCAGATCGGCTCCCGACACCACGAAATTTTAATCGAAACCCCGGAGCTGGTGACGGCGCTGGCAGATGCTCTCCAAGCCCGTGATCTGCCAGGAATGGCTGATGTGGATTCCTCCCTGCTTCTGTTTTGCAGGGAAATCAGAAAAGAGGCCACCGTGGTCCTATCTGGAGAATGCGCTGACGAGGTGTTCGGTGGATATCCTTGGTTCCACCGGCGGGAGCTGCTCGATGCCGACACCTTTCCCTGGGCCCGACTGACTGCAGAGAGGGTCCCGTTCCTCTCCCCAGAAGTGATTCAAAAGATTCGACCTTTGGAGTATATGGCGGATCGCTACCAGGAAGCCTTGGCCGAAGTTTCTCGGCTACCGGGGGAGTCTCTGGAAGAAGCGCGAATCCGGGAGATTTTCCATCTCAACCTGACCCGATGGATGCCCACGCTAGTGGATCGGTTGGACCGGATGAGTCGAGCTGCGGGATTGGAAGTGCGGGTTCCCTTTTGTGACCATCACCTGGTGGAATACGTATGGAACGTTCCCTGGTCGATGAAACGGAGTGAAGGAAGGGAAAAAGGGCTGTTGCGAAAGGCGATGGCAGGTCTGCTACCGGAGGATGTGTTGTGGCGAAAAAAGAGCCCCTTTCCCAAAACCCACCATCCAGTCTACTTGAAACAAGTGGTGGACCAAGCGCTGGGGATCTTGAATGAGGGAACCTCACCGGTACTGGATCTCCTCGATCTCGACGCTTGGCGCCGATTTGCCGATCAGGATTTGAAGGGGATCCACTTCCCCTGGTTTGGCCAATTGATGAACGTTCCCCAGTGGTTCGCCTATCTGATTCAATTGGATCAATGGCTGAGAGAGTACCGCGTGATTATCAAGTAACCCGCGGGGATCACCGCCGCCCCTTTCCAGTGGCGGTATTTTTTTATGGCGAAAAGTAACGGAGTTTTTGTCGAATGGGTGTTAAACTACGAACATATGTTCTATAATTGAGACAAGGACGGAACCCGACCCACCTTTAAAAGGGGGAGATTGGATGGAAAAGTGGGTTCAATTGTTAGTAGCAGTCGTATCATTAGTCAGAGTTCTGCTAGAGTTACCGGAAACTCTATTCAAATGGAAAAAACAGCAACGCAGAAGAAGGCACGGCTCAGGCAGGCGTTGAAGCTTCGGGAGGACAGTCCTCCAATGGTAGAAGGACTGAGTGGGAGTTGCATCTGATGACTTCCTTCTGGTATGATATAGGTTGAAATCATACGCCCGTAGCTCAGTGGATAGAGCAGTGGTTTCCTAAACCACGTGTCGGAGGTTCGATTCCTCTCGGGCGTGCCAGAACAGTCAGAGCCTCCCTGACCAAGGGAGGCGTTTTCTGTATTTGGAAAAAACGGGGGAGGTTGGGACGCGTGCGCCCGGAAACCATTGAACAGATCTTTCAGTCGGCAGTCGAAGTTTTTGCACACAGCGGCTTTGAAAGGGCCAAGATGGATGAGATCGCACGTCAGGCCGGGGTGGCAAAAGGGACGATCTATTATCATTTCAAGGGCAAGGAAGAACTGTTCGTCGCCTTAATGAATGACGGCATGGAACGGCTGATGGATCGGTTGCGGCGGCGCATCGAAGCGACAGAGGATCCGATTTACCAACTGGAGGGTCTGTTGGAAGCTCTGGTGGAATATCTTTACCATCATGGGACTTTTGCCAAATTATTGATCAGTGAAGCCTGGGGTTCCATTGAACGGCAGCATGAATTTCGCACCCGCCTTCGTGAATTGGTGGAACTGATCGAAGATGTGCTGGAGGAGGGGGTCTCCAGTGGACACTTTCTTCCATTAAAAGGGCACGATACCGCTGTTGCTATTTTCGGAGCGGCGAGTGTGGCTGTATTGCAGGATCTCTTTCGCGACCTCGATGAGAAATCAGCCCCGGAAGAACGGATAGCCGAAATGGCGGATCATCTAAATCAATTGATATATAAAGGCGTAGGGGTTTCCCGATAAGGAAAATAACCCTTTTCAAAAAAGAGAGTTCGTTATATAATCCTTTTTGTACTGACCAGTCAGTTCGGTCTCAATCGGGTCGAAGAAGAAGGAGGCGTTTTTCTCCATGGGGTGGTTGCGAAAAAAAAGAGAGACCACACTTGCATTAAATGAAATGGTTTGGAAAGAGCGCAAGCTGATTGTAGTGATCCTGGGTATCCTTTGTATTCCTCTTTTATATAGCGGCATTTATTTGACGGCCTTTTTTGATCCCTATGATCAGATGGAAAACCTGTCTGTGGCGGTTGTTAATGAAGACCGGGGAGCGCAAAAGGACGAGGAAACCGTCAATGTGGGAAAAGAACTGGTTGACCATCTTCAGGAAGACGATCAATTCGGATGGAAATTTGTGAACCGGGCGGAGATGGAGCACGGTCTGGAGAAAGGAGAGTACCACCTAGCGGTGGTGATTCCGAAGGACTTTTCCCGCCAAGCCATCAGTTTACAAGATCCAAAGCCTCTTAAGGGGCAGCTGGAATATCGAGTGAACGAAGGAGCCAACTATCTCTCTTCCCAAGTTGGTCAACGAATGATCCAGGGATTGCAGGATCAGTTAAGAGAAAAGTTGACTCACAGCTATGCAGAAGCTCTTTTTGACGAAGTGGAGACATCCACCGATTCCCTGGATAAAGCGTCGAAAGGTGCCTCGGAACTGGCAGAGGCGACTGGAAAAGCGAAGAATGCAACAGGTCAGTTGGAAGAAGGGGCGGTTCAATTGGCCTCAGGCGTACACGGGTTAGATCAGGCTGTCAGCCGGTTGAGTGCTGGGGTCGGCGAATTGGTGAAGGGTCTGAACACAGCAGGATCCGGCACGAGTCAGCTGCAGTCCGGAGCCGGTAAGTTGGACAGCGGCCTCGGCGAATTGGAATCGGGGATTGAAAAAGGAATGAAGGACCTGCCCCGTCTGCAGGAAGGGGCCTCCCAGGTCCGAGATGGAATCGGCAAGTTCAAAGATATTAT